>JAQUCU010000006.1 GCA_028686055.1 Desulfuromonadaceae bacterium | reverse complement strand
TTTTTTTGATTGGATCAGACCATGAATTTTCTGCCGATAAAACCGAAAAAAGTTTCAACCCAGATAGCAGACCAGATCCGCGCCTCAATCCTGGCCGGGGAGTTTGCACCGGGCGACAAGCTGCCGCCGGAACGCGAGCTGGCCGAGATGTTCGGAGTATCACGCCCTTCGGTACGTGAAGCACTGAATGTCTTG
The DNA here is from genome assembly GCA_028686055.1 of Desulfuromonadaceae bacterium. Taxonomy (GTDB): domain Bacteria; phylum Desulfobacterota; class Desulfuromonadia; order Geobacterales; family Pseudopelobacteraceae; genus JACRCG01. Next base: position 35,973 of record JAQUCU010000006.1, on the reverse strand, counting down.
GCTTCGTCCGGTCTGGTCATGTCATATCAGGGAGGTGGCACTGTCGTCATGTCACTGGTGGTGACATCCTCATCCAATCCCCTGAGTGAACTGATCCGCGTTCAACAGGATCGGGCGCTTGATGTCATAGAAGTCCGTAAATGCATGGAATCGTGGACCGCCTGGTATGCCGCAGAGCGTGCACTGCCGGATGATATCCGGCGCATGGAAGAGATTGTCGCCGGAATGAAAAACAATCTTGAATTACGGCTGCCTTCGGAAGATCTTGATGCCAATCTGCATATTATTATTGCCCGTGCCACCCATAACATTGTCTGGCTGCACCTGATGCAGAGCCTGCTTGATGCCATGAAAGAGTTCCAGCAAACCGTCTGGCGAGCGGTTTATCTGACCCATGAAGACCATCAGCTTCTGTTTGAACACCACAATGCGATCGTACAGGCGATCAAGGCCAGGAATCCGCAGGATGCCCGAGATGCCATGATTCACCACCTGACTTTTGCCGAAGGCCGCAGCAGCGCCTATGTGTCACAAAAACAGCAGTAACCTTTCTAGCTATTCTTTTTGGAGATATCGATGAAGATTACCCCCACAACCATACCCGATGTGCTGATTATGGAGCCGAAAGTGTTCGGTGATGATCGTGGTTTCTTTTTTGAGAGTTTCAACGAACGAACCTGGCGCGATCTTACCGGAGTTGACCTCCGTTTTGTTCAGCACAACCACTCACGCTCATCCGGCGGCGTTCTCAGAGGTCTGCATTACCAGATTCATCAGCCTCAGGGGAAGCTGGTGCGAGTCATTGTCGGTGAAGTGTTCGATGTCGCTGTTGACATTCGCCGGAGTTCGCCTACCTTCAGGAGGTGGTTCGGCACTCTGCTTTCGGCGGAAAACAAACGCCAGATGTGGGTGCCGCCCGGTTTTGCCCATGGGTTCTGTGTAACGTCAGACGTTGCCGAGTTTCTCTATCTGACGACGGAGTATTATGCGCCGGAGCATGAACGCTGTATCGCCTGGAACGACCCGGATCTGAATATCGCCTGGCCGCTGGCGGCTGAGCCGAATATTTCAGCAAAAGACCGTCAAGGACGGTCTTTTAAGGACGCGGAGCTGTTTCGATAACCGGCAGAACAACAGGTGTAAAAATTCTCTTCATGGAAGTTTACGGAGAGGCATGTTAGCTTGGAAAGGCACAGAGACACAGCTATGGGACTAACGTTTAATTTTTTTGTCCATCTCCATATCAAGGTTTTTCAAACGTTCAATATTCTGGCGCAGCGCTTTATTTTCACGCTGCAACAGTAAATTCTGCTCGTGATCCCTGATATGAGAAGCCTGTACGCCGGACAGGTAGGCCGTCAGTGGCGCAGACTGGTAGGTCCAGGAACTGCGTGGGTATTCTTTTTTCAGACGTTCAAGCAGCGCCAGTGAACGTGCCGGCCATTTTCCCGCTTCATCGTTTAAATGCAGCAGTGCCAGTCTGAACAACGCCTCATCCGTTAAACCGCTACTGGCGGGTGCCGCAATAACCCGTTCCAGCAGTTCACGTGCCTGCCTGGTTTTCCCCGTCTGCAGTGATTTCACACCTTCTGCAAGATAGCGTTCCTGCTCAGTGCCGTCCACCATCCTGCCAATTGAGGCACAGCCGGCAGCCATCAGCAGGATCAGCAGCATCATAATGGAGTAATACAGTTTAAGTTGCCGCACTGCCGGCCTCCCGCACAATAATATAGTTGCTCCCTGATGACTCCTTTACGCGGTCTTTTACCTCTGCAGCCGCCGTGGCAATTTCGGCGGCGGTGGCAAAATTTCCAGGCTGGCAATTCAGAACCGCGATGGAAATAGTTATCAAAGGGAACTGACGCGGCACACCATAACGGTCGACTCCTTCAATAAATCCTGCCGCACGATCATCTTCAGAATAGTAGGCCGGCACCATGGCATCAAATTCTCTGATTATCGCCTGGCACGCCCTTGTTGCCAGTACGTTGCTGATAATCACGACAAAATCGTCGCCGCCGATATGCCCGACAAAAGCATCGGGATCTTTCAGGCTGTTCACGACAGTATAGATGACCTGCCCAGCCTCCTTTATCAACTCACTCGCTCTGATATAGCCATACCGGTCATTATAGGATTTGAAATTATCAAGATCAAGATAACACATGGCAAACGGCACCCGATCACGCAGCCGCCTGCTGATGGAACGCTCGATGGCAATATTGCCAGGAAGGCGGGTCAACGGACTGGCATCCAGACTTAGCTGCTCAAGCTCTTTAAGCCGGATGGCCATACGCCTGAAATCCATTGAAAGGGAACCTATCTCATCACCCGGCGGAATGTTTGGTTCATGGTCAAAGTCCCCGGCAGCAATACGATGCGTGGCCTTCTGCAGTTTACCGATAGATGAAGAAAACGCGTAGGCGAAAATTGTGTTGACACCTAATGCCAAGGCAATGCCAACGAGTGCAATACCAAGCGCCCACGCCGCAGTGTTTGCCTCCCGCTCACCGGCGATTTCCAGCTTTTGCTTCAGACGCTGTTGCTGCCCAGCCCGCACCTTTTCAATTACTAATTCAACACGACTTGCGGCATCTACCAAAGCAGCTTCTTCAATCTTTTTTCCGGAAAACAGCTTTGAGCCCAATAAGCTGTAAGCTGTATAGACTGATGTCAATCTGCCATAAGAAACATCGTCGGAGCGCATCCTGAGCGTTTCCAGTGCCTGATTAAAGGTAGCGCTCTGCCGGCCGTGTAGGGCTATAAGCTCCGGCTGTCGGAGAATCACAAACCTCCTGGCAGTACGCTCCTGTGCAAGCATAGTATCTCGCAGCGTAATTGTCGCAGTAATTGCGGTAAGGTCATTGCGGGCAATTTCGTCCACCATGCCGCGCATGGTGGAAAGGCCGCCAATAGCGTATGCAAGTGCTGCTACCATGCAGATACCGTTTATGGCATAGCTAATGATCAGCTTTTGGGTCAACGTCAGGCGTATTTGTTTTGAATGCGGCATGTCAACTATCCCTCTGTTCACATGATCCGGCTCTTGTACAAGTCCAGTCTTTCGTAAAAAGCATCTCAACAGGGTATCCCTATCTGACGTTGTATTCAACTCTAATTGTTCAAATCTGGTTCTTAAACACCCAACCTATTGAAGATCAACTACTGACTGCAATGAGCTGTTTTTTTAGCAAATGGTTGAATTCTAAAAAAATAACGTTATAATTTCACAATTATCAGGGGGATATATGGCAAAAGCGATCATACCGCTCGCAACCGGTTTTGAAGAGATGGAAACTCTGACGGTAGTTGATATACTTCGCAGAGCGGAAATAGATGTTGTTCTGGCCGGTCTGCTGCCAGGCCCGGTTGTAGGCGCACACAATGTCAGCGTTATCCCTGACACAACGATAGATGCCGTCAATAGCGGTGCCTTCGATATGATTATCCTCCCGGGTGGACAGCCGGGGACCGACAATCTCAACGCGGATCAGCGCATCCACAAACTCCTCAAAAAATTTGCCTCTAAAGAAAAACTTATCGGTGCCATCTGCGCTGCGCCGATTATACTCGCTGCGGCCGGACTGCTAAAGGGCAAAAGAGCAACCTGCTACCCATCATATCGGGATCAATTAAAAGAAGGTATCTACAAAGAGGCACCTGTTGTCAGCGACGGCACCATTATTACCAGCCAGGGTCCCGGTACAGCAATACACTTCGGACTGGCAATAGTCGCCCACATGGCAGACCATGACACATCAGACCGGGTTTCCAAGTCGATGCTGGTTAAAGAGATATCGGCCGAAATTTGGAACCCCTCTTTATTCAACAGCACAATCCAGGCACTGTTGAGCGCATTGGAGGCACAAGACAATTATACAGAAGGTCAGGCTCGCAGGGTTTCTGAATACTGCCTGAGCATCGGTTCAAAACTTAAACTTCCCTTAATCGAGATGCGTGACCTGTATCTAGGTGCAATGCTGCATGATATAGGGAAATACAGTACTGCCGAGGATGTCCTTAACAAACCGGACAGCCTTAATCTTAGCGAGGAAACGCTGACACGTGAGCATACCCTGAAAGGAACACTCTTTGTCGTTGGCATCAGCAATTTAAGTCATATCGCCCCCACCATTCTTCACCACCATGAGCATTGGGACGGGTCCGGATATCCGAGCCGCCTGAAAGGCGAGAATATCCCGCTTCATGCCCGGATTGTTTCCGTTGCAGATGCATACAATGCAATAACTTCAAACCGTTCCTATCGAGACGGTCTGGGCAAAGAAGCCGCTCTGCGAGAATTGGTAAAAAATAAAGATACGCAATTCGACCCATTTATAGTTGATGTATTTATTGAGTGCTTGAACGATTCACCGTTCGAGACAAAAGATTTCAGTTACTATTTTTAGGGTGGATAATCCTGCGGATGACGCATGAAACGGTAAAAAACAGCAGGTTGACCATAACAATTGTGGCACTGGCAGGCAGGTTGGACATAATGGAGATAATAATACCAATAACAACTGAACTACACCCCTGAAGCGCGGCCAGTATGATGCATACCTTGAATCCACGCGCCAGCTGCAGGGCCGCAGCCGCAGGGACTATAAGCAGTGACGAAATCAGCATGATACCGACCAGTTTCATTGCCAGAACAACCGACAATGCGGTCAGCAGCACCAGAATTGCGTTGATGTACGAAGTCCGGACACCGGATACCTTAGCCAGCTCATCGCTGAATGAGATGGCAAACAGCTCGTGATAATAGAACGTCACTAGCAGCAAAACCCCTACACAGAGCAGCGCAGCAATAACCACCTCTTCACTGCGTATCGAAAGAATGTTGCCGAACAGATAGCTCAGCAGATCGACATTATATCCACCTCCCACACTGGCAAGAATAATCCCGGCCGAAATTCCGAGAGCGGATACCAGGCCGATAGCGGCATCACCACTTAGGCGCCCCTTTTCAGTCAATTTGAGTATGCCTATGGACGCAAGCAGAACGATCGGCATCGACACCAGCAGTGACATAGCTGAATACATCTTGAGCGCCAAGGCGATAGCGGTGCTGCCGAAAGTGACATGCGCCAGTCCGTCACCAATCAATGATAACCGGCGCAAGACAAGAAATACCCCGAGTACCGAACAGAGTAGAGCAATCAATGTACCGGCCAGCAGGGCACGTTGGATAAAGCCGTATGAAAGTATTTCCAGAAGGTTCATGGTCAGTGTCGATGGCACATGAGATGTTGGGAATGTTCGCCGAACAGTGACGACATCTCATGTGAGCAGCAGAATTGGTCAAAGCTGCCGTAAAATAGTATTTTTTTGTCAAGATAGAGCATTTTTGAGGCATGCTCTCCGATCGCGCCGCTGTCATGCGTCACCAGCAGGACCGTGACGCCCCGCGATCGGTTTATAGAAGCTATCATGGCATAAAAGCGACCTCTTGTTTCCGGATCCAGGGCTGCAGTCGGTTCATCGAGCACAAGCAGTTCAGGATCGTTTACAATTGCACGCGCAAGCAGAACACGCTGCAGCTGGCCACCGGAAAGTTCACCTATCAGTTTATGTTCAAGATCCAATATACCTAATTCATCTAGGATTGTATTGATTTTGTCATTATCGGCGCGATTCAGTCGTTTTGGAAAACGCTTAAGTGATAACAAACCTAGGCCAACCGTTTCATGTACTGTCGCAGGAAATACCGGATTAACCAGATGCAGGCTTTGGGGCAGGTAGCCAACTTTATACCAATCACGGAAGTGTGGCAGAGGGGTACCAAACAGCGATGCAGACCCCTTGCTGATTGTTACCAGACCGAGTAATGCCTTGACCAGCGTGCTCTTGCCGGAACCATTCGGCCCGACGATTCCAACATAGTCACCTCGCTCAACCTGAAATGAAATATCCTCAAGCACCCTTCCCTCGCGATAACTGCACGAGAGCAACTCAGTTGTAACTATTTTGTCCGACATTGAAGACCTTTCTGCAGCTGTTCCAGATTGCGGTCCATCAAATCAAAAAAAGTTACGTTTCGAGCCATATCATCCCGCGACAGGTTATGCGCCCCGTGGAGCATCAATACCCCGACACCCGCTTCATTTGCCAGTGTCTCGGTCAGACGTGGCGACAGCAGTTCCTCGGCAAACAGATACCTGGCGCCGGATGATCTTATTTCCCGGACAAGTGAGGCCATACGTTCAGCCGACGGTTCCGAATCAGAAGAAATCCCGCTCAGCGCGTGATAATCAAGATTGTAGCGGCGGGCAAGATATCCAAAGGTATAATGACCGCCATGCAAAAGTGTTCTGGTTGAACATAAAGCAAGTGTTTTCCGGTACTGCAGATCAAGCTTGACCAACCGTCTTTTCAGTGTTTCAGCATTCTGGCGGTAGACATCGCCATTAGCCGGATCAGCGGCAACAAAACCGTCAAGAATCGTATCAACCATGAGTGCTGCGTTGTCAAAATCGAGCCAAATGTGTGGATCCATCCCTTTCTGGTCATGGTGGTGATCATGCTCCCCACTCTTCGTGTGGTCATGACCATGCTCATCTTCAGTCACTCCGGCATGGTAGGTGACCCGCTCTCCGGCATTGACGACCCGCAGAGTTCTACTGTCGATGCCGGAAACGACTTTTTCCGCCCACGGTTCCATGTATTTGTTGGTATAAATAAACAGCCCGGCGCGACTGATCCTGATCATATCTTCCGGCCTTGGTTCGAAGGTGTGCGGTTCGACACCGGGCGGCAACAGCATGGTTACGTGTGCCTTGTCACCGGCGATGGTGCGGGCAAAATCATACAGAGGAAAAAGGGTCGTCACTACCTGCAAGCTGACTGCCGGTTTTTCCTCACCTTTTTTACAGCTAGCAAGAAACAGAGCGGCACTACAAAGAACAACCAATATAACTACACCAATTCGACTCTTCATACCGTCTCCATAGTTTGGACGCTTCGCAGCCGAATCCCATCGGGAAGTATCGATACAACACCCTCTTTGTACAACCCCCCAAGCGCTTTTTTAAAGCTCTTCTTACTCAAACGGAGCTGAGCGGCTATTGCTTCAGGAGAGCTTTTGTCGGTTAAAGGGAGAAAACCGTTGTGGGCCGCCAGGGCATCCAAAACAATATCGCGGTCTTGTGCCGCCTCAAGAGTGCCCCCTTTGCGCAGCGTCACGTCAACCTTGCCATCTTCCCTGATTTTTTTGGCATACCCGCGCAGACGCTCTCCACAGGACGGTTTGACGACCAGCTCTGTATGAAATATCAGCCCGCCGAAGCGGTTGTTGATAATGACCTTGGCACCCAAATCCGTACAGGCATAGACAAGCAACTCGACTTCGGCGCCTTCCGTCAAAGTGTCATCCACCGGCCGGATGAATTTTTCCAGCTTCGCCGATGCCGCAATCCGGCCGCTGTCATGAAGATAAATCCATACAAGCACCTGATCCCCGCGTCTGACAGGTTCCATCTGTTCACCGAACGGCAGCAGCAAATCCTTTTCCAACCCCCAATCAAGGAATGAACCTACAGTAGTTGTTTCCTTGACCTTCAGGAGCGCAAACTCACCGACAACCGCACGGGGCCTTTTGGTGGTAGCTGTCAAACGACTATCAGAATCAACGTAGACGAAAACATCCAGAAGTGTGCCTACCTCCGCCCCGTCCGGAACAAGGCGCAAAGGGAGGAGAACTTCGCCCTCATCGGTCATGAATACTGCTCCGGAAGCGGTGATTCGGCTTATTGCAAGCTTATTATAGTTTCCTCTATGAAGCATATTGTCTCCTGCTAATTAATAACGCCACGTAAAACTTACTTTCCTGCAACCTGTCATAGTACAACGGCTTGCGGGGTCTTCAGAAGGAAATCATAGTACGAATCCTGTTAACGTCAATTCGCGTACCTCACGCGCAAGCGGCAGTGTAATGCGCCGTTTTTGAGCCATAGAGAAACGGTACAACTGATGAAAGCAGGTTATCAAGGTGCCAACCTCGCGGCTTGTGGTTGCCAGAATATAATCAACAACTTCGTCAGGTATCCTGATCTGATGATCATCGGCCACCTTCTTTATAATCATCCTCCTGGAGCTGTCATCAGATGTATCCAGTCTTGCTACCAGTCCCCATAACAGCCGGGAAGTCAGATGATCGTCCATATTACCAAGATCACGCGGCGGAGTGGCACCGGCCATCGCAATCGTGCGGCCGGAGGTATGAAATTCATTGAACAGCTGCCATAGCGCCCGACGAAGGTCAGGATCATCCGGCATATTCTGCAGGTCATCCACTACCAGACGGTCGGCGGCACAAAATGTCGACACCAGACGTTCCGGTGAAACCGGTTCACGGAGCGAGATGTAAGGGAGATTGCTGCCGGCAATGGACCTCAGAAGGTGGGTTTTCCCTGAACCGGACGGGCCATACAGGTAAAGCAGACTCTCGGGATCGGAAGTGTCGGCAATCCTCAGCGCAAACCGGAGCGCAGCAGCGTTTCCTTCACAGGGAACGAAACTGTCAAAGCTGAAGTCCGGGGAAACCGGAAAATCAAAGAACTGCTGCATGGCTAGAACAGAGTCTCCTGAGAGGATTCAGGGGCAATACGCCCAAAGTGCAGATAGGCCGCACGTGTAGCCACCCTGCCCCGCGGGGTGCGATTGATGAATCCGTTCTGAATCAGAAATGGTTCGTAGACATCCTCGATGGTGTCGCTCTCTTCACTGATTGCAGCGGCAATAGTATCCAGACCGACCGGGCCACCTCCGAACTTGTCAATAATTGTAAGCAGAATCATGCGGTCCATCTGGTCAAAACCCATTTCGTCAATTTCAAGCAGTTTGAGAGTTTCCCTCACGACTCCAAGGGTTATGACACCATCTGCTCGAACCTGGGCATAGTCACGCACACGTCGCAGCAGGCGGTTGGCGATCCGGGGGGTTCCACGGCTGCGGCGGGCCAGTTCGGATGCCCCGCGAGGGTCAATTTCCATCCCCAGAATACCGGACGAGCGGCAGATAATGGTGGCCAGTTCATCATACGTGTAAAATTCAAGGCGCGATATTACCCCGAAGCGATCGCGGAGTGGCGAGGAAAGAAGCCCCGCCCGGGTGGTGGCGCCAACCAGCGTGAAACGGGGCAGATCCAGTTTGATAGAGCGCGCACTCGGCCCCTGACCAATAATGATATCGAGCTGATAATCCTCCATGGCCGGATACAGGATCTCTTCGACTACATGGGAAATCCGGTGGATTTCATCGATAAAGAGAACGTCATGCGGTTCGAGGTTGGTGAGGATGGCGGCCAGATCCCCGGGGCGCTCAATTACCGGCCCGGAGGTAGACTTGATATTGACCCCCATTTCGCAGGCTATGATATTGGCCAGCGTAGTCTTGCCAAGACCGGGAGGACCGTACAACAGGACATGATCAAGAGCTTCCCCCCGCCCCTTCGCGGCATCTATGAACAGGCGAAGATTATTCTTTATCTTCTCCTGACCAATGTAGTCATCAAAGGCTCTTGGTCGCAGAGTAGCATCATACTGGGAGTCATCATCCCTTTTTTCGGGGGCAACTGTACGGTCTGCAGCGGAATCCATCACAGATCCGACTTCCCGACAAGTGACCGTATATCAGCAACCGTCAGTGCAGAATCAGTCTGGATCCCGTCAGCCATCCGCTTAAAAGATGCTCGTCCCGATGTCACCTCATTTCCACCGATCACAACGCTGTAACGTGCCTTGAGTTTGTCAGCCCGGCGCATCTGGCTCTTAAGGCTTTTCCCTTCATAATCCAGCTCGACGCGAACACCGGACTTCAATAGGCCATCCATCAGGCGGAATGCAACATCACGCTCCGCTCCACCCATTGTTGCGATAAACAGATCCGGGAGTGACACAAATTTCTGGCTGCCGAGCAGCAGTGCAACACGCTCAAGGCCCATCGCAAACCCGATTCCGGGAATGGACGGTCCACCAAGCTGTGAAATCAAACCGTCATAGCGACCTCCTGCGGCAACGGCAGATTGTGAACCGAGCAGTCCGGTAACCATCTCAAAGGTCGTGCGGGTGTAGTAATCAAGACCGCGCACCATTCGAAAATTGATGCTGTACGGGGTGGAGGAAAGATCCAAATAGCGCCGCACGCTGCTGAAGTGGTCATCACAGGCGCTGCAGAGATGTTCAAGGACTGACGGAGCGCCGCTGGTGGCCTCGATGCACCCCGGCACCTTGCAGTCCAATGTCCGAAGCGGATTTGTCACAAAGCGTCGTTTGCAATCTTCGCAGAGATGCTCCATACGCTCTTCCAGAAAGCTCCGCAAAGCGGCCCGGTAGCCAGGACGGCATTCCGGACAACCGAGCGAGTTAATCTGGAGCGTTGGCTCAGTCAAACCTATTTCACGGAAAAAGGTGGTCAGCATGTTCAATACCTGAGCGTCTGCCAACGGCTCATTTACGCCGGTGATTTCTGCTCCGATCTGATGAAATTGCCGGTAGCGCCCTTTTTGAGGGCGTTCATAACGGAACATCGGCCCGAGATAATAAAGTTTTGCAATCGGATCCTGTGCATACAGCTTATGTTCGATGAATGCGCGCATGACTCCGGCGGTTCCCTCCGGCCTGAGAGTGACGCTGTTTTCACCCTTGTCTGTGAATGTATACATCTCTTTTTCGACGATATCAGTCGCATCGCCGATCGAGCGGCAGAAAAGCTCTGTCTTCTCCATTACGGGAACACGAATTTCACCAAAGCCGTTCAGTTCGAAGACCCGGCGGGCCGTCTGTTCAATATACTGCCACCTGCCGGATTCATCCGGCAGAATATCATTAAAACCTTTGACTGCTGTTATTGCCACAGATCACCTCATTAGTAGATAAAAACGTAAAAAGTCCAGACCACAGGCGGGATTGCACGGCCGGACTCAAACAGTACCAGCTATTATCAGGAAGCGCCGGATATGTGCTGAACGCAGTTTTTTCCTGATGTTTTACCGGCATACATGGCATTGTCGGCCATTTCAAGCAGCACATCCTTTGACGTAGTGTCATCAGGGCAGCAGGCATAACCGATACTACAGGTCAAACGAATGGTATGACCCTCCAGAACTTGAAAATAATGAGCCTCTACCTTCCTGCGGATACGTTCGGCAACAAGTTCAGCCGTTTCACGGGTAGTTTCAACCAGAATGGCAGTATATTCATCGCCACCGTAACGGATAACTATATCAACATCACGGACCGTTTTTTTGACCAGTGCGCCGAATTCGGCCAGAACCCGGCTACCGACAAGATGTCCATGGGAGTCGTTTACCTGTTTGAACGAATCAACGTCGATAAACAGGACCGCCAGGTGCGAGGCATACCGCTCGACCCGCTTAATTTCGCGCTCAAGGGCAATATCGAGATAGCGATGGTTATAGAGGCCGCTGATATCATCAATAAACAACAGATCTTTTGTTTTAGAAAATGTTTCCGCATTTTCAAAGGCTCGTAATGACTGCTCTATCAGGAATAAAATATTCTTTCTGTGTTTCTTGATATCAGGAAGTGCACATGATGAACTGTTAAGAAGTATAATCATGCCGAACAGCATTGAATGATTGTAAACAGGCACCAATAAAGCTTCAAAAAACTTCTCAGAGTTGTATTGCGCTGGAAGTGGTAGATGCTGTATTAAGAGCTCATCCACTGTTGATGAAGCAAGCCGTGCATTGATCTCTCCCAAAAGATATGTACCTAAAGCGTCTGAAACCCCTTTGGCAACTTTGAGCTCAAGAGTTCCTCCAACCTTAAAAAAGCCGATGGCACTGCTGAGGCCAACTTCGCGAGCGATAGCTTCAACCATCAGAGAGTAGAGATGTTCACCGTCCAGGCAGCGGGCAATGGACTGACTGGCTCTGAAAAGTGAAATCATGTTTTTGAGCTCGTCATTTTCATCAAGGAGTCGATGCTGTTGGATACACTGGGCAACAGAATGTCTGAACTCATCAGGGTTAACAGGCTTTACAAGGTAATCCCGGGCACCATGTTTCAGAGCAAATATCGCTGATTCCAGATTTGCATTACCTGTGACAATTATGACATCGACTGTAGGATGACTTTCACGAACCTTTGAGAGAATCTCAAAGCCACTGATATCAGGCATGACCAAATCAGTAATAACGAGAGAATACTGGCCGTTGGCAAGCATTTCGAGCCCATCAAAACCACAGGAAGCACTTTCGACCTGATACCCTTCAGATCGCAGCAGATCGGAGTACGTTTCCCGAAAGAAAAGGTCATCTTCGACTAATAGAATCGTATCCATTTAACATCGCTCAATAATGAAATAGCACAAATTACCCTATTTATGTACTCCATAAAGCTGTATGGAGTCAATGTCATTCAGCCTTGTACGGGGTTGAAACAGACCAGTCAGTGCCATCAGTGACAACCTCGATCGTCCCATCCATATCAGTACGATACAGAATTATCCCTTTTGTTTTCAGAAGATCAACTGTCCGAGCAGAAGGGAGGCCGAAACGGTTTCCGTAGCCGGCAGAAATGAGCGCCAACCCAGGACGCACCCGCTCAAGAAACTCCTCCGAAGTTGAATAGCGACTGCCATGATGCCCGACTTTAAGAACAGTGGATTGCAACTCATACCGACCGGCAAGCATCCGTTGTTCAGCCCCAAAACCGGCATCAGCACAAAAAAGCATACTAAAGGTACCGTAACTGAGACGAAAAACAAGCGACTGCTCATTTATGCTCGATTCGTCGCGTTCTGCCGCCACCTGCCCGGACTTTGCCGGAGAGAGCACCGTCATAATGACCGGACCAGGCAGCGCAATGACGTTACCGGCGGCAACCGTACGTTGCGGTACATTTCTGCTATTCAGCTCTCTCCGTATCTCGGGTGACACGTCCATGCCGCTCCAAAACTCGCCGACAGAAAAGTTCTTTATTATAAATGGCAGACCACCGCTATGATCAGGGTGATCATGTGTGGCGATCATCCTGTCAATACGTCCGGCGTGCAATGCGCCAAGTGCCGGTGCCAGCACCCGCTGACCAAAATCATGGCCAGAGTCGTACAGATACCCTCCGCCATCAACAAGCAGCGTCGAACCGTCCGGCAGTCGCACCAGCATGGATTCGGCCTGTCCGACACTGAGCATAGTAATGTGCAGACGCCCATCTGCAGCGTTTGCAGCATACAGATGCATAGTAAATGCGCAGACCGGCACCAACACACCTGCACCACGGAGGAAAAATCTGTTCTTCAAAAAAGTCATACAGGTCATGAACAGCAGAAAGAAGAACATATCCCGCCCGGTTATGCCGTGAAAGGTAAAGACCGGAAGGGAGGCACACCACAGTATGAACTTATTGGAGAGAGTAACCAGTGCCGCAGCTGGCCAGAGAAGTATGGGAGCAAACGTAGGGAAAAGTATCACAAGCGGAAGTGCTATAAATCCCGTAAGTACCGCACCGTAGCCCAGAAGCGGCACAATCAGAAAATTGGTCAGTATTCCGTTGAGAGAAGCAACTTTAAAGATAAACAGCACCGGTAGAAGCGTTACACATGACGCCGCAACAGATGCTGCGACAAACTGGATCAAAGTTCGCAGCCATGGGTAGTGGACGGTGGCTGTATGCTCCATGATCAGCGGAACCGCAATAAGGATTCCCCAAAGCGATAGAAAAGAAAGCTGAAATGACACATCAAAAAGAGTCGGCGGATTTATTGCTACCAGCAAAAATGCCGCAAACAAAAGTGTATTGATAGCATCATGTTCCCGTTCGGTAAAAAGTCCAACAGCAAAGACAGACAGCATGATCACCGAGCGAGCCGTTGCGGGAGCGGCACCAGTCAGAAAAAGGTATGCCACCATAGCCGGGACCGCGAGCATTACAGCTATTACACGGATATTCCAATGCAGTGCCGGATATTCAAAACGGCTCAGAAACCATATAATCAGCAACGTTATGAATGCGGTGACAATGCCAATATGGAAGCCGGAAATTGATAGGATATGGTTGACCCCAGCCCTGGTATAGGCATCAGCCAAATCTTGAGGAATTCTTCTTTGATCGCCGATAAGTAACGCCGTCAGGACTGAAGAAACATACTCGTCAGGGATCGAGCACCGGATAGAGCCGCCCAAAAGTTGTGCAATCCGGTCAATTGAACGCTGCAATGAATCTACTGCGGCCGCACGGATGAGCACAATATCGCTTTGCGATGGTACACGACAGGTCGCAGAAACTCCCTGATATGCAAGATAACGTGAATAATCAAATTCACCCGGCAGGCCGAGTCGACGCGGCACAGAGACGCGGGAAACAAAACGGATCCGGTCTCCACGGGTCAGTGAAACATCACCATCGCTGACATACAGCTGCAGAGCTCCTGACGTCGTTTCCGCCCGATTTCCGCTGATTACGCGTTCCACCTGAACAGTCAGGCGGCTTCCTTCAGGAGCAACTGACGGGCGTGATGAAATAACTCCTTCGATTGTTATGGGACTGCCGGAAGCTTTAGCGCTGATAGCGTGTGAAGATTTTTCAGGAGACAGCCATGGCTGCAGGACAAACAGCCCCCAGAAAAAGAAAAAAAGAGCGGCACAGGCAGAAAATGTCCCGGAGTACGGCAGGAAGCATGCCAGCAACATACATAATAAAAGAGCAGCAACAGAGGTCATGTCACAAAAAAAGCCGCTGAATGCAGATAGCGTCATGCCAGCCGTCATAAACAGAAAAGGGATCAAAAACGGCCAGCGTTTTGACATGGCGGTCATTTATTCAGCATACATAAAAGTATATATGGAAGCATGAATCACCGAAATAGATCGAGGATCGAGTGGGTTGTTTACGTATTTAGTTATATCAAAGTTTATGGCCCTTGAAAACATGACAATTGAATGATAGAACAGAGCATGCAAGTTCTTATTAGTGCTATTCTACTGTTTGGAGAACAAAAGGAATGAAGGAACACATTCTGATTGTTGATGATGAAGAGATGATTCGGGATTTACTTTCTTCCGCCTTGGTCCAGGAGGATTACATCTGTCATCAGGCGGCCAATGTTGACGAAGCCTTTGTAATTCTCGGTGTGCAACCGGTTGATCTCGTTATTTCTGATATAATGATGCCGGGAAGGAGCGGAGTTGAATTGTTGCGTGACCTGAAAAAACTTGACCCGGATATAGCAGTTTTGATGATCACCGGGCTCTCTGACATGACTACCGCGATTGAATGCATACATCTGGGGGCTGATGACTATATATCCAAGCCGTTCGGCATCAGTAGAGTTTTGCTGACAGTAAAAAACCTGATCGAGCGCCGCTGCCTTGCAATTGAAAAGAAAAACTATCAAATAAGCCTTGAGTCCAAGGTTATGGAACAGACTTCACAGATACGCAAAACCATGGGAGAGATCTCCATTGCCTACGACCACACACTTACCGCACTGGTAAAGGCTCTGGATGCCCGTGAGAGCGAGATTGGGTCCCATTCGGAACGGGTTATGAATTTTGCATCGTTTCTGGGAGCTAAGCTTGGTATGGCTGAGAAAGAACTTCAGGATCTGGCTAAAGGTGCGCTGCTACACGATATTGGAAAGATCGGCATTTCCGATAACATACTGCTCAAGCTTGGTAATCTTGATGACAACGAGTGGGCTGAGATGCGAAAACATCCTCAGATCGGATATGATATTTTGTCCGAAATCGACTTTTTAAAAACACCGGCGGAGATTATCCTTAGCCACCATGAACGCTTTGATGGCACCGGCTACCCAAAACAGCTCAGAGGTGAACAGATTCCGATCGGTTCTCGCATATTCACCGTTGTTGATACGCTGGATGCAATGACATCCGATCGACCGTACCGCAAGGCACTTCCCTTTGCAATGGTCACCAGCGAAATATTGAAATACCGTGGCACTCAGTTCGATCCAGCCATTGCCGACCTATTTCTTTCGGTTCCACGCAAACAATGGGAAGATTGCGCAGGAAAATTTTTTATATAAGAAACGGGGTCAGACTAATCCGTACCCCGTTTATCAGGCAAATAACTGATTACATACTACTCCTTGTCTTTCCAACCACTGTCCTCGCCACCTTCTGAGTCACCTGTTGCAAACTCATCATCCCCATTGCCATACTCATCAACTTCATCGGCTTCATCATCTTCAGCCCCTTCGATAAGATATCGATCCGGAGTCCGAAGTTCCACCTCGGCTATCCTTTCAAAATGTCCCAGCAGGAGAGGGTCATTGCAGAAACGGCCGTTCTTGTGTTTGCATGAATCCAAATCACACAGATCAAAAAGTTGAATCTCGGTGCAGAAACGCTGTGGCAGAGTATCGGGTTTTGGTATGGAATCAGACATGGCGCCTTTTCCTTCAGCGGGTACCGTTCAAGAATTCAGTGGCCTTGGCAACATCCTCCCTGCAGCCGATATATACCGGACAACGCTGATCAATACCTTCAGGGACAATGTCGAGGATCGGGATCTCACCATTTGTAGCGGCACCTCCTGCCTGCTCAATCAGGAACGCCATCGGATTGAGCTCAAACAGCAGGCGAAGCTTGCCGTTCGGACTGTCACTGAGTGCCGGATACATGAACAGTCCCTTTCCCTTCATCAGAACCTGATTGATATCAGGCACGAACCCGCCGGAATAACGCAACTTTGAACCCTTATCTTCCAAGTATCTGATAAATCGTTCATTTCCTTCACTGTATTTTTTGCGTAAGCCACCAGGAGAATAAATCTCGCCGGACGGGTGCATCCGAACATTTTCTCGGGTAAGCGTATATTCCATCAGCTGATTCATCGTGAATTCGTATACCCCTTTACCGACAGAATAAACCATTGAGACGCGAGGGCCGTAAAGAATATAAACGGCGCCTACCATCTTCCGACCGGGCTGCATGAGATCATCACCCTGGTAGATGCCGACAATGGTGCCTACAGCCAGATTTACATCAACAAGCGAAGAGCCATCCAGTGGGTCATAGGCGACAGAAAACATACCCTGCGGATTGCTGGTAACCTGAAATATCTCCTCCATTTCTTCAGATGCAATGTTGCACACAACACCTGAATGCTGCAGACGCTTGCGCATGATACGATCGGAAAGAACATCAAGAGCTAGCTGTTCTTCGCCGTAAAGGTTGGAAGTACCGGCCACACCCAGGTCACCAGTTCGAACTGCGTTGATAACATATTTACTTGCTTCTGCAATTTCACAGATAAGGTGGACAAGATTGTCGCTTATGTTCTGAACACGCAGATGCTGACGCAGATCAACCTGAAATTTGGTCTTTCCTGCTTGGCTATACATACTTCCTCCGGGCTGAATAAAATGAATGTTTTTTACTGGGACGAACATACTGAAAAGCAGCTGTTTTAGCAAGATTAAAAGTTTATTGTCTTACAGTGAATAAACGTGATGCAGCGATCATAAACAGGATATTTTTCCGGTATATTTTCACCTTTAAGAAGTACGGAAAGCCTCACTAAACAATTTCAGAATCAGAAACTGATGTACCACAGTATTTGCAGGCAGCGTCCTTCCAGGGGAACATTCTGCCACACTGACCACACTTCCGGAAATGCCCGCGGATTTCTTTGTTCGGTCTATGAAAATGCAAAACTAGCAGGAAAAATGGAAATATGCCGGATAGCAAACCCCACAATAAGGGGTTCTTGCCTCGGGAGATTGCCAGCTTAAATCCTACTGCAGCCGGGAGACCGAAAAGCAGCAGCAGAAAAATCATCTCACTCATACTTTGCTCCGTTTTAATTAAAGCAATATATTTCAAAACAAAAGGTTGAGCTATTGCCCAACCTTCTTTTGCCCCGGCACCAATTCATCAAGGACTATCAGATACCCATCCGGGTCAAAGCACCACATCTCCTTGACTCCGTAAGGCTTTATATCCAGCGGATAGAGAATTTCAAGACCCTCCTCCATTATCGCGTCACGTATATCCTCTATGTCAACCACTTCAAAATGAAGCGTAACACCGATACCTCGCGGGAACATGCTGAAACGAGGTTCAAGCACCGGATGGGCTTTAATGACATCAGCTTCCTCTACGAAAACAATAGCCATACCATCCATATCAATAACAAGATGATCCGGCGCTCCTTTCGACGTAAATGAACGTTGCACCGGCAATTCCAGTATACCGGCATAAAAGGCTTCCGTTACAACCAGCTGGGAAACGGTCAACTGAACTGAATGCGGGGCTCGGTGCACCTTCACTCAAAACCTTTAAAAATTATCGTCACATAACCTGAGAGGCGGGAAAGCCAGTTGGTATAGATCAATACACCAATAACCATCAGAAAGATTCCGGTAATGATTTCGAACAAGTGGATGTATTTTTTAAAGCGATTGAATATAGTCAGGAAGCGATGCATGGCAAGGGCAGAGAGAAAAAACGGCACCCCTAATCCCATTGAGTAGAGAAGCAGCAGTACAATCCCGTGATACACACTTTCCTCAGTTGCAGCCACAGCCAGTATAGCCGCCAGTATCGGCCCGATACAGGGTGTCCATCCGGCAGCAAATGCAATACCGACAAGAAAACTCCCGACATAGCCTGCCGGTTTGTGTTTGATGGTTACTCTTTTTTCGCCCAGAAGAAACCTGAGCGGCAGGATACCGGTCACATGGATACCAAGTATTACCAGCAAAACGCCGCCGATTTTTCTGATAATAACGGCGTTTTCCTGCAGAACTGACCCGATATAGGTTGCTGAGGCACCGAGCAAAACGAACACAACCGTAAAACCGGCAATAAAAAAAAGTGAATGGAGGATAGTCTTCTGACGGATGATGTGAGCAGGATGTTCAGCCTGCAGATCCGCAAACGAAAGCCCGGTTATATAGGTAATATAGGAAGGAATCAGCGGAAGGACGCAGGGAGATAAAAACGACAGCAGACCGGCGATAAAAGCACCTATGTAGGTTACGTTATGACTTGTCATGCGACTTCCCTATCTCATCAATCCTTCAAGAAAAGAAACAGCTTCGGGAGAATCCCAGGCAAACCCGCCGATGACTTTTTTGACAAGGACACCGTTTTTATCGATAATAAATGATTCAGGAACCCCGGTAATTCCGTACGATTTGGCTGAAGCGCCACTTTCATCAATATAGGCGGGCAGTGAATAACCGGACTCCTTGAAAAACGACTCAATAGCCGGTTTGCCCCCTTCGTCAATAGAAATAGCCACCATCTGAAACGGTTTACCGGCCATTAGACTGTTCAGCTTCATCATGGAAGGGATCTCTTTACGGCAGGGCGGACACCAGGTCGCCCAGAAATTCAGTAAAACGACTTTACCTTTAAGATCTGATAATTTCAGGGTACTCCCATTGGCCAGAGATACGACAGAAACATCCGGAGCCGGACTGTTTTCAATTGCAACGGCACTCTTTTCAGCAGGAACTGCACTCTTTTCTGCCTTATCAGTTTTGGAACAGGCGACCATGGAGAGGAACAGGCATGTTATAAAAATGTAGAGAATTCGCTGCATGATGCCTCCAACAATTCAACAGGTTATGAAATATGAATAAAAAACAACTGGATTTAAAGCCGACTTATTTGCTGCGAGTAATTATATATTCGGAAAGACTGAGCAGAGCCTCACGAACAGGTGATGGTGCAAACAGTTCAAGATAACTCTTGCAACGGTCAATGTAAAAGCGGGCTGTTTCAACAGTATAGGCAATGCCGCCGTACTGTTTGACAATGCCGGAGACAGCTCGGAAGTCATCAAGCGACATTTCATCCTGTTCAACAACGGCTTCAATAATCGCACGTTCAGGGTCGCTGCATTTTTTCAGCGTATGGATCAGCGGCAGGGTAATCTTTCCCTCTTCAAGGTCGTGGCCGATGCTCTTGCCGAATTCTTCTTCAGTGGCAACATAGTCGAGAATATCGTCCATCAACTGGAATGCGATGCCAAGATCCATACCGAAATCAGCTAACGCCTTCTGCTGGTTTTGCGACACGGCACCTAGAATTGCTCCCGCTTCACAGGCAGCAGACATCAGAATTGCAGTTTTTGAGCGGATTATATTGATATACCGTTCTTCAGTAAGATCAATTTCACCGGTATAGAGCAACTGCATAACCTCGCCTTCAGCAATAATAGTCGTTGCACCGGAAATGACCCGCAGAATATCCAGACTGCCAACTCCAACCATTAGTGAAAATGATTTGGAAAACAGAAAGTCACCAACCAGAACAGAGGCTTCATTGCCCCAAAGTGTGTTGGCTGACGCCAGTCCACGACGAATTGTAGCGCTGTCGACAACATCGTCATGCAGCAATGTGGCGGTGTGAACGAACTCAATTACACTCGCAAGCGGGACAGCCTTGTCGGCAGTATATCCTGACAAACGCGCAGCAAGCAGGAGCAATATCGGCCGCACGCGCTTGCCGCCGCTTGAAAGTACATACTCTCCTACTTTACGAATCAGGGGCACATCTGATTGCAGATCTTTGCGGAACTGCTGTTCAACCAGTTTAAGATCTTCGCCGATTATGGCAAGTGCAGCCTGCATGAGATGACTTCCTTAAGGTAAATTCGTGCTATAGTAGTGGAACGGCTTCCTCTTTGTCAAAGCATTTCTGGCAAGGTTCTATAGTGCTTTATAGGTTCAACGGCATCATGTTTCGGTTGCCAGACGTAACTCTGCAGTATATGGTATTAAGTTGGTTAATAATATATGTACATCAAAAGGATCTTGTATGCGATTTAACGAACTTCCGATTCCGGAACTGGTGTTGCGCGGCATTGCAGATGCAGGTTTCAACGAATGCACACCTATTCAGGAACAAACTCTGCCGACAACCCTGACCGGCACTGACATCGCCGGCCAGGCACAAACCGGAACCGGCAAAACGGCCGCCTTTCTGATTTCACTTTTCACACGTCTACTGGCAAACAGCAAACCTGCAGGCCGTCCACGTGCCTTGATTCTGGCACCAACCCGCGAGCTTGTAGTGCAAATCGAAGCGGATGCCAAGCAACTCGGGGCCCACTGCGGTTTTGCAGTCCAGGCAATTTATGGCGGTGTTGATTATATGAAGCAGAAAAATGCACTTCTGGATGGTGCCGACATCATCGTCGGCACCCCGGGACGACTGATCGATTATCTTAAGCAGAAGATCTACAGCCTGAAAGATATTGAGGTTCTGGTTATTGACGAAGCTGACCGCATGTTCGATCTCGGGTTCATCGCCGACCTGCGTTTTATTCTCCGCAAACTACCGCCTTTTGAAAAGCGGCAGAACCTGATGTTTTCCGCGACCCTGAACCCACGGGTCATGGAGTTGGCATACGAATTCATGAACTCGCCGACCAAGGTTTCTGTAACTCCGGAAACCATGACTGCCGAACGGGTGGAGCAGGTTCTTTTCCACTGCTCGCGCAAGGAGAAATTTTCACTTCTCCTCGGACTTCTGCGGCGTGATGGTATGGCTCGCACAATGATATTCATGAACACCAAACGGGAGGCAGAGCATCTGCATAATCTTCTGAATGCTAATGGTTTTCCCTGCAAAGTCATTTCGGGGGACGTTGAACAGCGCAAACGGATGAAGATACTTGATGATTTTAAGGATGGCACCCTCCCGATTCTAATTGCTACTGATGTAGCATCACGGGGTCTGCACATTGATGGTGTCACCCATGTTATAAATTATGATTTGCCCCAGGATTGTGAAGATTATGTCCACCGCATCGGGCGTACAGCCCGGGCAGGCGCCGACGGCAAGGCAATTTCTCTGGCAGATGAGGATGGCGCCTTCTTTCTGGAAGCAATTGAAGAGTACATCAAGGCCAAGATTCCCACAGAATGGGCTGATGATGAGCTGTATGTGCTCGATTACGTCAGGACAGCCAGACCAAAACGCGTTCAGGATCTTAAACGGGACAAACCGGGCGATAAGCGTGGAAATGACAAGAGCAGGCGACCCGTGGCGCGTCCACTGAAAAAAACAGCTGCGGTTGTTGCCAAGCCGGCTACTACCGCTCCTCTTGCTGAAGGGGAGATCAAAAAGAAACCACGTCGACGTAAAAAAAAGACAGCACCGGCAGGTGATCAGACCGCTGCCAAGGTAAACGAACAGGTGTAGAAAAAACGCAGGGCCCCCCTTTTAAAGGAAGGGCCCTGCGTTTTAATTCATCGTGAATATCTTTCTTCAATCCGGCCTGTACCAGATTTATCAGGCTGTTAACAGCCTCAACAGGAATTGATTCACGCTTCCCCGACTGTTGTTTCCGTTTCTTCGGCGTTTTCAGTTAATTCAGCCCCGTCAGTATCTTTTTCACCTTTGCGAGCCTTTTTTTCATCCTTCTTCTTCTGGCGTTCCAGTTCTTTCTTGCGCTTTTCAAACGAATAGTTCGGCTTGGCCATATCAATCTCCTTTTTGTGCAGTTACAAATAAAGCGCTTTCTTCGTTGGCTACGCCTTCGACGCCTTGGCCTCATCTCTGATGTGGAACTGATTTAATTTACTGCGTGGATTCACCTGCCGCCTGCCACATGGTGACTCTTGGAAAGATAATAATCATAACTGCCTTCATACACTAGCATCTCGCCATGATCAACCTCAAAAACCCGATCAACAAGCAGGCGCAGAAAATGCCGGTCATGGCTGACCAGTATAATTGTCCCGCCAAAGTTTTTAAGAGTTTCCAGCAGCATGTCGCGGGAGCGGATATCGAGATGGTTGGTCGGTTCGTCAAGAATCAGAAAGTTGACCGGGCGTGACAGAATCGTCGCCAGTACGACCCTGCTCTTCTCGCCGCCGGAAAGATTTTCGATGCGTTTATCCACCGTGTCACCCGAGAAGAGGAATGCGCCGAGCAGGTTGCGTATCATGCCGATCGTGGCAAGCGGCATGCAATCCTGCATGGTTTCGAAGATTGTCTTCTTCGGATCAAGCAGATCCATGGCATGCTGGCTGAAATAGCCGATCTCCACATTGGCCCCGATGGTCATGCTGCCGGTTGTTGCTTCGGTCTGACCGGCCAGAATCTTGAGAAAGGTTGATTTACCGGCGCCATTCACGCCGACGACGGCAATCTTGTTAGTGCGTTTCACCATGCCGGTTACACCGTGAAAAACCGATTTTTCCTGCCCGTCAGGTGCCACCCAGACCTTGCTGAGGCCATCAAAAGCGGCTACATCATCGCCGCTGCGCGGTGGGTCTGCAAAATCAAAACGCACGGTCCGCTCTTCAGCAGGGATCTCAATCCGCTCTATCTTCTCGATTTTTTTGACCCGTGACTGCACCTGGGCAGCATGGGATGCGCGGGCGGCAAAACGGGCGATGAATTCCTCTTCCTTGGCCAGCATTTCCTGTTGGCGCTTGTGTGAAGCGATCAGCTGCTCAAGGCGTATATCCCGTTCACGTTCATAAAAATCATAATTACCGCCATAGGTTGTGACAGTTGTATTGGCAACCTCAATGATTCTGGTCACAACCCGGTTCATAAAGTCGCGATCATGACTGGTCATCAGCAGAGACCCTTTGAACTCGCTGGAAAGCCACTCCTCCAGCCAGATGATCGACTCAACATCCAGATGGTTAGTCGGTTCATCGAGCAGCAGCACATCCGGTTTAAGGGTCAGGATACTGGCCAGGGCAATGCGCATCTTCCAGCCGCCGCTGAACGATTCTACCGGATGATTGTAGCGGTCAGGACCGATTCCGAGGCCGGTCAGAACAGCTTGTGCACGGGAATCAAGGTCATACCCCTCCATATGCTCAAACTCTTCAACGGCAGTTCCGTAACGTTCCAGAAGAGCAGCCATCTCGTCATCGGACTGCGGCAGGCACATGGCCGCTTCCATCTCTTTCATCTCCGCAGCCAGCCGCACTGTTGGCCCACAGGTGGCCATAACTTCCTCGAGTGCTGACCGTCCAGACATTTCGCCGACATCCTGAGAGAAATATCCGACCGTTGTATTTTTGGGAAGTATCACTTCACCTGAATCCGGTTCCTCTTCTCCGGCAATAATTCTGAAGACGGTTGTTTTCCCGGCACCGTTGGGACCGACCAGACCGGTATGGGTACCCGGCAAGATCTGGCACGATGCGTCTCTGAACAGAATCTGGGAACCGTGCTGTTTGGATATGTTGGACAACTGAACCATTATATGAAACCCCTTATTTTCCTGATAGCAACAATGAATATTTCCCGCATACAGTCTTATTATCCGAGCTGAACCTGCCATACGTACGGTACCATGCCGTAATTCCACCCGAGGCAGAGCCTCCGGTAGCCGGAGAAAAGCAGTCCTTCCCCGCCGCTGCATAAAATTATCGGAGCCTTGAGTTCCAGGAAACCGGCGCTCTGCAGATCATTTTCCATCCTGGAATAGTTTATCCTGTAGCCCCGTTTAGCCCGGGCAAGAAAAGTCTGATAATCATCATAGCAGTGATATGAAAGCGCAACAGGTATTTCACCGATTGACGCCCCCCTTGGGTATGGAATTAGTGACCCGAGCTCGAAGCTGCAAACTATCTGCTCCCATGTGATAGCATGAGACCGGTACCACTCCTGTTTCGCCGGATGATTGAAGAATTCCCAGTGTTCCGTTTCGATATCCGGCTTCAGCCAGGTTATACTGAGATTTGAGGAGGAAATCATAGCGTCTCCGCAGTGTAAAAAACCACAGGAGGTTTATTTCTGTGGCTTTAGTGCTTATTAAGGACCTGTACTGAATATACGAACTGACTACAGACTCAAATCGGCATGACCATGGTACAGTTCATCACGCTCACGCGAAACATCTTCGCTTTCCATATACTCTTCAAAGCCCATGGTACGGTCGATGACTCCTCCGGAAGTGATCTCGATAATCCGGTTGGCAATGGTTGAAACAAATTCATGGTCGTGCGAAGCAAACAGGACCACCTCGCTAAAACCTATCAACCCGTCGTTAAGTGCGGTGATAGATTCCAGATCCAGATGGTTGGTCGGTTCATCGAGTATAAGCACATTGGCGCCACTCAGCATCATGCGCGACAACATGCAGCGAACCTTTTCGCCTCCGGAGAGTACCGTGGTCTTCTTCATCGCTTCTTCACCCGAAAACAGCATCCGCCCAAGGAATCCTCGAGCAAACGTTTCGCCTTCGGTGGGAGGTGAATACTGCCCCAGCCACTCAATCAAAGTCATCTCCCGGTCAAAATACTGGCTGTTTTCCTTGGGGAAATAGGCGTTGGTAATTGTAATACCCCAACGGAAGCTGCCGCTGTCCGGTTCAAGCTCACCGGCCAGAATCTGAAAAAGTGTTGTCCTGGCAATGGCGTTAGACCCTACAAAGGCTATTTTATCGTCCTTGCGCACGATCAGATCAAAGTTATCAAGAACCTTGACGCCGTCGATCTCTTTGGTCAGTCCCTGAATTTCAAGGATTATATCGCCGCAGGCGCGCTCCGGCTTGAAGACCACATGTGGATATTTACGGGATGAAGTCGGCATATCCTCAATGGTAAGCTTATCGAGCAGTTTCCTGCGTGACGTAGCCTGTTTTGCCTTGGACGCATTGGAGCTGAAGCGCTGAATAAAAGCTTTAAGTTCGTCTGCTTTTTCAGATACCTTGCGGTTCTCGTTCTGCTTCTGCTTTAAGTTCAGCTGGCTGGCGTGATACCAGAAGTCGTAGTTGCCGACATAAATTTGAATCCGGCCGAAATCGATATCAGCGGTATGCGTGCATACCTGATTGAGAAAGTGACGGTCATGGGACACGACAATAACCGTATTTGGAAAACGGAACAGGAACTCTTCCAGCCATTGTATCGATTTCAGGTCGAGGTTATTGGTAGGTTCGTCCAGCAGAAGCACATCCGGATTACCAAAAAGGGCCTGTGCCAGCAGGACGCGAACCTTGTCGCCGGCCTCAAGATCTTTCATCTGCTTCGTACGCAGCTCTTCAGGAATTCCAAGCCCGTTCAGAAGCACGGCCGCCTCGGATTCGACTTCATAGCCGTTCATTTCAGCAAAATCGCTCTCAAGCTCGGCGGAGCGAACTCCGTCCTCTTCGGTAAACTCAGCCTTGGAGTAGATCGCCTCACGCTCGGTCATGACCTCGTACAATCGTTTGTGTCCCATAATAACCGTATTGAATACGGTCTCATCGTCGAAAGCAAACTGATCCTGGCGGAGAACGGCTATACGCTCCCTGGGACCAACTATGATTTCACCTTTATCGGCATCGAGTTCGCCGGCAAGAATCTTGAGAAAAGTAGACTTACCCGCCCCGTTTGCACCGATCAAACCGTAGCAGTTACCAGGGGTGAATTTAATGTTAACATCCTTGAAAAGAACTCTTTTTCCGTAAGAAAGGGTGATATTTGATGCTGCAATCATGCTGGTCTGATGCTCCTTATGTGGAAATAAAAAACCACAGGGCCCGGTGAGCTCTGCGGTTCACTAACTGCTAATAATATCATAATTTTTCGCTGATGAGCAATACATTTAACTCATTATGCTCCTAAATGTGTCAATCATAATCAATCAAAACAAATTGCCACATCAGATTGACTTTTTACAGCATGTGGGCTATTGAGAAAACTGTTTTTCCAAAGGAGCCCCCGTGACCAACAAAAATAGCCGCCTGTTCGCTTTCGTTTCGAAACATCCTCGCCTGATTCTGGCCGTTGCCCTGCTGATCTCCTCCATCTCAGTTATCTACACGGTCAAGAACATGACCTTCCTGACCGGCCGGGATGATCTGATGCCAAGAAATGCCCCCTTTCAGGTTGATTATCGCGCTTACCGCGCAGAATTCGGCGATCAGGAAGAGATTGTTGCTGTTATAGAATCGGATGACGCAGAAAAATCGACTCGTGCCGCCGATGCGCTCTACGTGCTGCTTAACAGGGATAAAGAGCAGTTCAGGGATGTGTTTTACCCCGGTGGCCTCCCCTTTTTCCGTAAAAACGGCCTGCTTTTCATGCCGCTGGATGATATTAAAAACCTTCGACACACACTGACAATGGCAGCCCCGGTGCTGAAAGATTTATCCGCCTCACCATCGGTGCAGACGCTGTTCACAAGCCTGACCGGCCAGATCGATGGTTACCTGAAAACTGGCGATCCAGCTTCATTGGAGAGCCTGACCTTCATGCTGACAACGCTGGATAAGGGTTTCAAAGCCTTTGACGGCAAAACGAGCGGTCTATCCATGGATTCCTTCCTGAAAGGCGACGGCACCGATAAGCCCTCAATGCTGGAAAATGCCGGCAAACAACAGGTTATAACAATGCTGCCGGTCAAACAAGAAGGAAGCTTTGTCGCATCGGAAAAGTCGATCAAAGCCGCCCGCCGGGCGCTGGACGAAATCCTTAACAAAGCGGAGTTTAAGGGGACACGTGGCGGCCTGACCGGAGTACCGGTGCTGGAGTATGAAGAGATGGCCACAAGCCAGAGAGATATCGGTATCGCCACGGTACTGTCTCTGTCACTGACCGTGATCCTGCTGCTGTTTGCCTTCCGTGGTTTTTTGAATGTATTTGCCGCCATGGTCTCGCTGATAATCGGAATAAGTCTTTCCTTCGGCTTCGCCACCCTGGCCGTAGGGCACCTCAATATTCTTTCCATGGTTTTCGCCATAATGTTGATCGGCCTCGGTATCGAGTACGGCATTCAGGTTGTGCTGAGATATCAGGAGGAGCTTAAAAGGGGTGCCAGCGGCATGGAAGCCATTGAGACCGGCCTTTCCTCCAATATACGCTCAATAATCATGGCCGCGGCAACCGTAGCACTGGCCTTCGCCACCTTTGCCTTCACCGATTTCAAGGGGATAGCCGAATTGGGCATCATCGCCGCCGGTGGTGTATTCATCTGCGCAATTGTCACCTTTACCGTTCTACCGGCGATGCTGGTGATGCTGGAACGATTTAGAAGAACGCCACTTACCGCACCCACTCTTCGTAATGGCGGCAATAAAACCGATTTGTGTGAACGCCCTTTCTTCCGCTTCATCTTTGCCAGACCTAAATCCGTCATCGCCGGGATGCTGCTGCTGTCGTTGATCTGTCTCTACCCTACCCTGACCATGCGCTTTGATTACAACCTGATGAACCTGCAGGCAAAGGGGCTGGAATCAGTTGAGTACGCATACAAATTGATGCGCAGCAAGGAAAACTCCGGCTATTTTGCAGTGGTCACAGCCAGGGATGAAGCAGAGGCTCGAAGTCTGACTGAGCGGCTTGAGAGGCTGCCGGCCGTAGATCATGTGGTCAGCAAGCTGACTTTTGTTCCGGAGCAGCAGGGCGAAAAGCTGACCGAACTGGCAGCACTGCGCCGGATTATGAACCAGGTTAAACCGGTGCCATACGAAGAAAATCTTCAGGTCATGGCGCTCCCAAAGGTATTCGAAGATTTCCGCGACCGTGTAGAAGAGCTCAAAAATGCGCTGGAGGCACGTAAGGCCCCCGAAGCAAAACCGACAGCAATCTTCCTGATCACTCTGGACAAATTTTTCAAGACTCTGGAAGCAGAAAAGGACAAGAATGCACTCGGATTACTGCGGGAATTTCAGGGGAGCATGTTTGCCGAACTGCCAGAGAAGCTGCGGATGATGAAGGAGAGCCTGGAGGCAACGCCGATTACTGAAACTGACGTTCCACCGCAGCTTTTGCAGCGCTTTATCGGCAAAAGCGGCAAACTGCTGCTGCAGGTTGCAGCGAAGAAGGAAGTTTTCGAACGGGAACCGCTGCAGGAGTTCGTCAGTCAGGTCAAGAGCATCTCACCAAAAGCCACCGGAGAACCGGTGATGGTATATGAATCTCTTTCTGTGCTTCGCACTGCCTACCTGAAGGCATTCATATATGCCTTCATCGGCATTATCGTTCTCCTACTGATCAACTTCAGGAGCATCCGCTACGCCCTGCTCGGCACGCTGCCGCTGGCAACCGGTATGCTGTTGATGGTCGGCGGGATGCGACTGGTCGGAATCAGCTTCAATTCAGCCAATATCATCGTGCTGCCGCTGATCCTGGGAGTAGGAGTCGACTCGGCCATTTACATTCTGAACCGCTACCGTCAGGGGAATGAGTCTCCAGGGCAGGTAGTTACCCGCAGTGCGGGAATCGGAGTATTCCTGAACGCCTTGACTATCCTCTTCAGCTTCGGGGCCCTGATGGTGGCGCACCATCAGGGAGTATTCAGTATCGGAGCAGTCATGTCGCTTGGCATGATCGCAAGCGTGGCAGCCTTTCTGATATTTCTGCCGGCGCTCCTCTCTATGTGGGGGAAGCGCTAAGCTGCAGGTTTTACAACTATTTAAAACTGTTTTACAGATATGTTTTCCTTCAGGTACCAAACAGTTCTTCCGGGATTTTACCTAAAAGAAATTACGGGGCTGTTACGGTGATAATCTGACTCGACTCTCCATCGGGATTGACAACCTGTAGACGGAAATCCTTGTTCACAGGGGAGTAGGGGTATCGCTGGTAGATCAGTTTTGTGCAGTCGATATAGATCAGCTTTTCCCGCTCAATCATATCCTGCCCGCCACGGCCGCCCAGCTGCACGCCATCAACAAAAACAGACGAGTTCTGATTAAAGTTCCTCCCGGAAATAATCAGTTCGTAAGAATTCACATGCTCGTTTCCCACTGTCACCTGCACTATTTCAGGACTGTTTTCAACAACCAGAGCCAGTGGTACCGAACTGTTTTCGAGCGCGTTTTTAACGAGGACGTGATAGAGCCCGCCCGGAACTGCCGGTACAGTAAATAAGATGGCCTCCGGCGAAAGAAGAGTGCTGTCCAGAACAGCCCCATTAAATAAAAGCTTCGTACCAGCACCGAAATTACTGCCGCGGGCAATCACTTCGCGCTCCCTGCCTCCACCACAGAAACTTATCCGGGTCGGCTGCAAAGAACTTAGTACAGGGCGCAGAGGGAGTACAGTAAAATTATACGTTCTGCCGGTCATACCATCAGAACGCTTCAGATAGAGAGCGTAAAGACCCGAATCCAGCTTTGGCGGTACGTTGAATTCAATCTGCCTGGTACTTATGATCCGGGGCACAATTTCAGAGCTACCCAGCATAACAGTGGTATTTTCTTTGAAACCGGTTCCGGACAGCGTCACCCTTGTCCCCGGTTCTGCCTGGGCGGGGATGATACTGAGAATAGTGATCGGAGTGGCAACCTGGCCTGGAATCGAAAAACCTCCGTTTTTAGACCACCTCGGCCGTTCGGCTGCCAGCGCTGTGTAAGTGAAGCAAAGACAGACGAAAAAAATGAGTATTTGTATAAATTTCAGCATTATGTGCCCCCCGATCAGTGAGGATGATTTCTGTGTTACCCTTCGACCGTCATCGCCATCCATATACCACTCAGCATGAAAAGAAAATTAGCGCCCCAGGCGGCGACTACCGGGGGCAAAACGCCGCTCCGACCATATGAAAGCAGTACCGCATTGACAACAAAATATGCAAAACTGATTCCGATGCTGGCACCTATTCCCATGGCGATGCCGCCAGAGCGCCTGTTTCGCAGTGCGAACGGAATCCCTAGTATCACCATAATCAGAGCCGCAAAGGGAGCCGCAATCTTTGTGTGCATCAGCGTCAGATAACGATAGGCTTCATAGCCGCCACGCTTAAGATTTTCGGCATACTCCTTCAACTTGCGTATACTCATGTTATCTGCATCGCTATCCAGAACCTGCAGATCTTCTATTTTAAGATTGAGATTCAGCTCCATCATTTTAGCAGAGTGTGGTGCGTACCCGGCCACCGTCTGGAAATTCCTCTGTGTAGTGGAATTCAGGATCCATCGCCCTTCCCGGTAGATTGCCGTATTTGCGTCGATCCTGCTGATCGGATTCATAGACCCGTCTACATTCCAGACCACGACCCCGCTCAATGTTCGTGTTTTAGGCTCAAAAAGGCGCGCCTGCAGGATCATCGATGCAGAGCGAAACCATATATTGTTGCGTTTAAACGTTACGTGATCACTTTTTTTCTTGATCTTGACATTCTCGATCAGTTCGGTTTGGGAATAACTGTACGGCAGAACTAATTCAGAGTTGATCAAGAGCAGAATGCTGGCAGCAATCCCGAGTGTAAGCATCGGCAGTGCAATTTTAAACAGACTTACCCCACAACTGCGCAGCGCAATAATTTCGCTGTCGCGTGAAAGCAACCCAAGTGTCAACAGCGTAGCCATAAGAACAGAGAATGTGGCGGTCCGACTGACCATTTCAGGAAGCTTCCAGACAAAGTACTGCAGTATATCGCCCGTAGCCCCCCCCGCACGCAGAAAGCGCGGGATTTTTTCAATCAGGTCAATAACAAGGTAGATTCCGACAAAACCGCTCAAGCAGAGCGCAAGCAGGCGTAGCCAGATCTTGGCAATATAGCGGTAGAGAATGCCCATATCAGGACGCCCTCCGGAAATAAGCGAAAACATTTTTCATATTGTAAATCGGAATGTTCTTCTCCTGCGATGCCATTCGTAAAAAAAACCAGCCCATCGCAAAGAAAATCATATTGGGAATCCAAAGAGCTACAACAGGGGGAAGAGCGCCCTTTTCAGCCAGGGTCTTTGCAACAGACATTAGAACATAATAGGCTAGTATGATTGCAATACTAACGGTAAACCCGCCCGATTTACCCGAGCGACGGTTCTGAATCCCCAAAGGGACCCCAAGAATTGCGAAAACAAGCGAAGCAAATGGAAATGTAAAACGGCTGTGAAGCTCCGTCAGCATTTTAAGACGATTCTGGGCAGAAGTGCCGGGATCTTTTATCTTGTGCTGAAGCTCTGATAACCACATATCCAGCTCATTCCTGGAGATTGCGGAAGTGCCCCCCTTTTCGCCAACTGTCATACTGTATTCACCAAAATGGACCAACCGATATAGACCGCCAGCACCGGCGATATGAATGGAACCATTATGCAGAGACAGGAGCAGGGCCTGGCTGCCTACATCGCTAGTAAGGGCTCCGTCCGTCGCAAATATCGTCATGGGGCTGTCAGGATTGCGCCCATCGTAAATGACAACTCCTTTCAATGCATGGCTCTGCTCATCATAATGATCGGTATACATTACGACACCCGGAATATCATCCCAGAACGTTTTCTCCCGAATAGTGGACGTAATGTTCTGCTTTAGCACCTGTAAACTGAGCTCCTTGAAAGAACTGTTACCCCATGGAACACCGTATGCACTTGCGCCTAGCGCGAGCATCACGGCTACAAGCGCACAGATGATTACCGGAGGCAGTATCTGAACAAGGCTTAGGCCACTGGCTTTCATGACAACAATCTCGTTATCGGCAGAGAGGCGTCCGAACGCCAGCAGCACCGCCAGCAAAAAAGCCATTGGAATCGTAAACACCAGAAATGACGGGATAAGATACAGGATCATTCTGCTGACATCTACCAGCGGGACACCATGTGACACGACAAGATCAGTCAGTTTAATCAGTCGTCCCATCAGCAGAACCAGAGTAAAAATGACAATGCCAAGCAAAAATAACGAGGATATTTCGCGAATTATGTAAAGGGATAAAATGCGTTTCACAGAGAGATGATACATGAGCGGGGGAAATGTGTAAAGGGCTCAACAGACAAATCAGCGGGAACCCGTTCCGAGTTCCCGCCAAAGACAGGATTATAGTGGTAATCAGCCCTGTGCTGACCAGACACCATGCAGGTTGCATAGCTCACGAGCTGACAGATTTATTGCGGTGACATTAAATGTGGCGGTAGGCGCATCTCCGGGCTTTAGAAACTGTCGATATGCCTTGCCGTCAGCGACAAGCTCAATCCACTCGATGTAATGTTTCTCTTCCATCGGATGGGCAACGCTTCCAATGGTAACTTTGTAGCCACCATCAATTTTTTCGATAACCGGAACATGTTTTTCCTTGGCAGCGTCAACAGTATTTTCCGAAAGAATTTTCATCTGCTGGCCGCAGCATGAAAGATCACCATCACCGGCATGAATAACTTCGATTATATTTCCACACAACTCACATTTGTAAACTTCAAGTAATTTTGCCATCTTTTCACTCCTCATGTGGATAGTAGTAGCTCCTGTATTTCCGGCTCCAGATTGGAAAACAGGGCCCCGGTAATTACCAGTTTTCGCCTAACAGTTCAAAATGTGCTTTGGGATGCAGGCAGGCTGCGCAGGTCTCAGGAGCCTCCTTGCCGGTGTGAAGGTAACCACAATTGCGGCAACGCCATACGACATCACCATCTTTTGTAAACACACGGCCAGCATCTATATTTGCCAACAGATCGCGGTATCGTTTTTCATGCTGTTTTTCAGCCACCGATATTGCTGTCCAGGCAGCGGCAATAGCCGGAAACCCCTCCTGGCGTGCTGTTACTGCAAAACGAGGATAGAGAAGCTCATGCTCCTCATGCTCACCATTTGCAGAAGCCAGAAGATTCTCTGAAGTCGTACCTATCTTTCCGGCAGGGAAACAGGCCGTAATTTCAAGCTCACCACCCTCTAGATATTTGAAAAAGCGTTTTGCATGTTCCTTCTCCTGATTAGCCGTTTCTTCAAAGATATCGGCAATCTGGATAAATCCCTCTTTTTTGGCGACACCGGCAAAATACGTGTAGCGATTACGCGCCTGACTCTCACCGGCAAACGATTTGAGAAGATTCTGCTCTGTTTTGGTTCCCTTGATTGAAGGTGCCATTAAGCCTCCTGTGATTACGTTTAAATACGACTGATATTGTCTTTTATACCTTACTTTTTATTTTTTGCAAGCAGGAAATAAAAAAAGGGGGCGCATATCTGCGCCCCCTTTTTTATTTCGTCTATTAAACCAGTGCAATTATGACAACTGACGACCACCTTCAGCAGCCCATTTTTCCAGCATCGGAGTGGTAACGGATTTAGGACGCTCAATAGCGTAGCCGAGACCACGATCCCATGTGATGTTAGCCATACAACCAAGTGCGCGGCCTACACCGAAAAGAACAGTGTAGAAGTCATATTCGCGAAGACCAAAGAAGTACTGGATGACGCCCGACTGGGCATCAACGTTCGGCCAAGGATTTTTGGTTTTGCCATGCTCAGTCAGTACCCCCGGAGCAACTTCAAAAATCATCGAAACAACCTTGAACAATGCATCATCCTTGAGACCGGGAGTTGCGAGGCAAAACTCACGCTGAGCCATGTAGCGTGGGTCGGTCTTACGCAGAACTGCATGTCCGTAACCGGGGATTACCTGGCCGGCATTGAGTGTATCCCAAAGAGCAGCTTTGATAAGTTCTTTGGTCGGCTCGACGTCTTTGCAGTATTTAGCCTGGAAGTTCATCGTCCAGGCAAGTACTTCCTGGTTTGCAAGTCCATGCAGCGGGCCTGCCAGACCGTTCAGACCGGCAGAGTAGGCATAATACGGGTCGGACAGAGCAGAATGCACGAGATGAGTGGTGTGAGCCGATACGTTGCCGGACTCATGGTCGGAGTGCAGGATGAAGTACATACGGGCAACGTCTTTGTACTCTTCACTCTGGCCAATCATATGGGCAAAATTGGCACCCATGTCAAGTGTTGGATCAATAGCGATCTGTTTATTGGCACGATACTTCAGGTTGTAGATAAAAGCAGCGACAATCGGAATACGGGCAACTATATCGCTGGCATCTTCATAGACAGATTCCCAGGCGGTCATCTTGTTGAATTTCCCGGAGTTGTAGAAAGCGGCAAATTTAGAATCTTTCTGCATTGCCAAAATACCGACGGAAAGCATGACCATCGGATGACTCTCAAGCGGCAGTGCCTTGATTGCGTCAAATACATACTGAGGAACAGCCTGGCGGACTTTCCACTCTGCAATAACAGCATCAGTCTGCTCCTGTGTCGGGATTTCACCGGTGAGCAGGAAATACCAGAAAGATTCAACGGTCGGGTAATTGGAACCCTTTGCCTTAGGAAGTGCTGCAAAAGTCTCAGGAATGGTCTTGCCACGGAAACGGATGCCTTCCTGCGGGTCAAGGTAGGAGATATCGGTTACAAGCGAACGGATATCGCGGGCACCACCGATACACTGGTCGATGTTAACCTGATCAATGATGACTTTGCCGAACTCTTTTACGAGTCTGGTGATGCGTGGACGGTGTTCCTCGATCTTCAGCTTGAGCGTGTCTTTCAGGGCCATTGTTTTACTCTCCTTTTCGTGGTGTGGTTTCGAACCCGGATAAAAAGCTTTTCAGCTTCCTACATGAAGTTCATTAGTTTTACGTGGAGAAACCGGACTCTTTTTTAGAATACTGTATACGATTTTGTAGGGCTGTTATACTAGACCGTATACGTAAATTGCAACAAAAATTTTGATCTGTGAAATCAGCTCAGAATTACCAGTTCATCACTAGAGTGGGTAAGGCGCTTAAGCCCTTCATTACTCAAATAAAAGGTGTTTTCAATACCAATTGCACCTTCACCAGGAAAAACAACTTTAGGCTCAAACGCAAAAGCCATCCCTACTTCAAGCGACATATGACTGAATCTACTGGTAATAAATGGATATTCATCTATTTCAACGCCAATGCCATGTCCTATAAATGACACCTGCGACCCTTTTGCACCCATAAAGCTGTCGGCATAGCCCATGTCAACGGCACACTTGAAGCAGACATTGTACAGCGCGCCACAGCTTACTCCAGCCTCGGCAGTACGCATCATCAGACTCTGAATCTTCAGCATGTCGTCATACGCCCTTCTGAATTTATCAGACAGCTCTCCGACTGAAAATACGCGGGTCTGATCGCTCAGATATCCGTCCACACATCCGGCAAAATCGATAATGATCGGCTCGTGCTGTTCAATCCTCTTCAGACCGGCACTCTGACCAAAAGAAGGATTCAGCCCCATTCCCCCAAGCGGTGTATCTGAATAGGCCGGCACGGCACTGTCGGTTCCGGAGAATATCTGGCCGTAACAGATGTCGGAGTTGAA
>JAQUCU010000127.1 GCA_028686055.1 Desulfuromonadaceae bacterium | reverse complement strand
CTTCGCTGGCGGTCGTACTGGCCATCTTCTACGCTGTCTACCGCCGCATCCTCCCGACGCTTCTGCTGCCGCTGATCATAGCTGCCGGTGTTGCACTGGCATTGGGGGTCGCCGGCCCGCTGCTCCCCTCAATCCACATCATCTCCTTCGCCTTTATGGCTCTGATCATCGGTCTCGGGACTGACTATTCGATCCACCTCTATGACCGTTTTCACACTGAACGTGCGGCCGGCAGAGAGTCGGACGAGGCGCTGCACCTGGCGGTGGTCGATACCGGCCACAGCCTTTTTACCGCCGCCGCCACGACGGCGGTGCCTTTCCTTGCCCTGATGGTCTCCGATGTGCGCGCCCTGTACGAACTGGGGCTGCTGGTCGGGCTGGGAGTGATCTTCTCGCTCTATACAACATTTTTCTTTCTGCCGCCGCTTCTGGTCTATATGGAACGCCGCTTTCCCGCCGCCTACCGGCCGATACCCGGTCTCGGTCTTCACTGCGTCTGGCGTCTGGCCTGTCGCTTTCCCCGTGCGGTGATGGCACTTTCCGTTCTGGCTATCGTCAGCATGGCTGCGGCCTCCACCGGGACCTTCTTCGACGGCGAGCTGAAAAATCTTCAGCCGCGCCACTCCGAGGCTTTTCAGGCCCAGGGCAAGTTTGATCGTCACCTGAGTCTGGCGCCGAAACAGCTGCTGGTGGCGGTGGAGGGGAAGGATCTGGCCGGAGTCCTGCGGCGGGCGGCGCGTGTGGACGGGTTGGCCCGGAACTGGCAGGACAGGGGAAGTATCAGCAGCTGGTCGTCACTGGGACAGATAATAAATAACCGGGACCGGCAGAGCGAGGTCAGCCGCTCCATCTCCGCCAGGGCCCCCGGCGGCCTGCCTGTGGCCGGGTTGAACAGCGTGCTGGCCAGGCAGGGGTTCGAGCCGGGGCCGTTTCAGCCATTCATTGCCGCACTCTCTGCCGGCAACGCTCTGGCGCCGGTACCCGAGGAAGAGGCAATCGCCCGGCTGAAGGCATCACCGCTGCGGGGAGTTGTCGATCGACATCTGATCAAGGACAGCAGCGGCTACCACGCGCTGGTGTTTCTCTACTACAAGGATAGCGGCTTCGACCAGGCGGCATTTCTGCGCGAACTGTCCGGTATAGACCCAGCCGCCCGGGTCACCAGTGTCGACCTGGTGAGCTCGCAACTGGCCGCTTCGGTCAGGGAGAGCTTCCTCTGGGGGTTTCTGATCGGCGGTGTGCTGGTGCTGTTTCTGCTGCTGTCCCATTTCGAATCACCGCGCGGTATCTTTTACGCCATGTTCCCGGTAATCGGCGGCGTGGTGGCGATGCTGGGGATCATGGCGCTCTGCGGGATGGGGCTTAATTTCATGAATGCCATGGTGCTGGTGACAATCCTCGGGATGGGGAGCGATTACGGCCTGCACCTCCGGCACCGGGTCATCGGCGACATTCCGCAAGACAGGGAAATCCGTTTTATCCAGAGCGGCCGTGCGGTGCTGCTGTCGGCGCTGACCACGATCGCCGGTTTTGGCTCCCTGGCATTTGCCGATTATCCGGCACTCGCCTCCATCGGCTGGGCCACAAATTTCGGGATCGGCTTCACTGCTCTGTTCGCGCTGGTTACATTACCGGCGGTGATGGTTGTTTTTAATAAATAATGTTCTCTTGGTGGGGAATATGTGGTAAAGTCAGCGACTGTTTTCCCGGCATAAATTTTCTGAAATTCAACAGCTGTAATTAATAATTAACTAATCACCTCACCGATTTGATCGATGAGAAGCAGATTCGAGGTACAAATGCAGATGCCAGCAGAAATCACAGGCGACAGGATATCGGTTAATATTGAAGATGAGATGAAACGCTCCTACATGGACTATGCCATGTCGGTCATCATCGGGCGGGCGTTGCCGGATGTGCGCGACGGCCTCAAACCGGTTCACCGGCGCTGTCTGTACGCCATGTACGACATGGGGAACGACTACAACAAGCCGTACAAGAAATCTGCCCGTGTTGTCGGTGATGTTATCGGTAAGTACCACCCTCACGGCGACACGGCCGCCTACGACACGATCGTCCGTATGGCCCAGGATTTTTCCCTGCGCTACATGCTCGTGGAAGGACAGGGCAACTTCGGTTCGGTCGACGGCGACCGCGCGGCCGCGATGCGTTATACCGAGATCCGCCTGCGCCACCTCTCCCATGAACTGCTGGCCGACCTTGACAAAGAAACAGTCAATATGACGCCAAACTACAATGACGAGATGCTGGAACCGTCGGTATTGCCGTCCAAGTTCCCGAACCTGCTGGTAAACGGTTCTACCGGCATTGCGGTTGGCATGGCCACCAACATACCGCCCCACAATCTGGGAGAGATCATTGACGGCATCATCGCTGTGATCCGCAATCCGGAGATCGGTTTCGAAGAACTGCTGGAAATGGTTCCCGGGCCGGACTTCCCTACCGGCGCAACCATCTATGGCCGTCAGGGCATCAGGGATGCGTACGCCACCGGTCGCGGCATCATCCAGATCCGGGCCAAGGCCCACGTCGAGGCCTCCAAACGTTCGGAGCGTCAGGCGATCGTTGTCACCGAGCTCCCCTATCAGGTCAACAAGGCGCGCCTGATCGAGAAGATCGCCGATTTGGTCAAGGAGAAGAAGGTCGAAGGAATTACCGAGATCCGCGACGAATCCGACCGCCAGGGGATGAGGATCGTTATCGAGGT
Organism: Desulfuromonadaceae bacterium; assembly: GCA_028686055.1. GTDB lineage: Bacteria > Desulfobacterota > Desulfuromonadia > Geobacterales > Pseudopelobacteraceae > JACRCG01. Next base: position 6,312 of record JAQUCU010000127.1, on the reverse strand, counting down.
CAAGCGGGACGAAAACGCCGAGGTGCTGCTCAATCTGCTCTACAAACAGTCCCAGCTGCAGGTCTCGTTCGGCATCATCATGCTGGCCATTGTCCACAACCGTCCGCGCGTGCTGACCCTGCGCGAGATGATGGACTGTTTCATCGAGCACCGCTGCGAGGTCGTAACCCGCCGTACCAACTTCGAGCTGAAGAAGGCGCTGGCACGGGCCCATATCCTGGAAGGTCTCAAGATCGCGCTGGACTGGCTGGATGCCGTGATCGAGATGATCCGCGAGTCCAAGACGCCACCCGAAGCCAAGCAGGGGCTGATGGAGGGCAAGTTTGCCGATCCGGAATTCCTGACGCGGCTGAATCTGCCCCGTCCGGTCGGTTTCGAGAGTTCGGTGCAGCTGTCCGAGATACAGGCCCAGGCTATCCTTGAGATGCGGCTGCAGCGCCTGACCGGCCTCGAGCGTGACAAGATCATCGCCGAGTACGAAGAGGTCATGAAACTGATTACCCGTTTGCGGGAGATCCTGGCGTCCGACACCGAGATCCTGAAAATCATCGTTGCCGAACTGACCGAGATCAGGGAGCGGTTCGGCGACAAGCGCCGCTCCGAGATCGCTGATCAGAGTGCCGATATCTCGCTGGAAGATACGATCGAGGACGAGGAGATGGTCGTCACCATCTCGCACACCGGCTACATCAAGCGGAGCGCCGTTGATCTGTACCGCTCGCAGCGTCGCGGCGGCAAAGGGAAGACCGGCATGAAGACCAAAGAGGAGGATTTTGTCGAGCAGCTCTTCATCGCCTCGACCAAGGACTACCTGCTCTGCTTCACCGATGCCGGGCGGATGTACTGGCTCAAAGTCTATGAAATTCCGGAGGGGAGCCGCACCACCAAAGGGAAGGCGGTCGTCAATCTGGTCAACGTCGCGGCCGGCGAGAAGATCACGACGATCCTGCCGGTCAAGGAGTTCAGCGCGAACACCTACCTGTTCATGGCGACCCAGAGCGGCGTCGTCAAAAAGACCCCGCTCGTGGATTACTCCAACGTCCGTTCCGGCGGGATCATCGCCGTTAATCTGGACGACGGCGACAAGCTGATCTCGGTCGCACTGACCGACGGCAGCAAGGATATATTCCTTGCTTCGCGGGGTGGCAAAGCGATCCGCTTCAACGAGGAGGATGTCCGCCCGATGGGACGTGTCACCCGCGGGGTGCGCGGCATGAACCTTGCCAAGGACGACCGGGTGATCGGCATGGAGATCGTTGACAATCAGGCCGTCGGCTCGACGATCTTCACCGTCTGCGAGAATGGTTTCGGGAAACGGACCGACCTGGACGAATACCGCGACCAGTCGCGCGGCGGCAAAGGTATCATCACGATCAAAACTACCGAGCGTAACGGTTCTGTCGTCAACGTCATGCAGGTCGCGGACGATCACGATCTTATGGTTATCACCGACCAGGGCAAGATCCTGCGGGTGCCGGTCTCCGGATTCTCGGTCATCGGCCGCAATACCCAGGGTGTCACGCTCATGAACACCGAGGAGAACGAGAAGGTTGTGGCTGTCGCCCGTCTGGCCGAGAAGGATGAAGACGAGGTGGATGACGGCGCTGAAGAAGGGACCGGAGAAACGGAAGCATAGATGACCCTGCCTCTCAAAATAGATAAATCACTGCGCGAAAGGCGCCGCATCAACCGGCTGCTGGAGTTCCTGAAGCGGGAGGACCTGACCGGCGAGCAGATGGAGCGGATCGGACGGCGGCTGCAGAAGTCCGGCAAACGGGCGCTCTCGCCGCTGGTACGCAAGCTCTGGCGCGAACAGAACGGCACCGCCATCTACCGCTTCACCTGCATGCTGGATTTTTTTGACGCCTCGGCCTGGATGGACCAGCTGGTCCAGATCACGCTGCAGCGCAAGGATCTTGAAGAGGACGGCAAGCTGGCCCTGCTGGACGTGCTGCACGACAGCGGCATTGACGTCACCGCCCCCCCCTTTGCAACCATGACCGGCTACGGTTCCCCCACACTGGAAGGCTTTGTTGACGACTGCCTGGGTGACAACGAGCGCGGCCTGGTCAGGTTCGTTGACAGTTTCCTCGATGTGGCGGACGAATTCCGCGAACGGATGATGGCCCGCCTTGCGGAGGTCGGCTCCGCTGAAGCGGCGGCGCTTCTTGAAATCTTGCTCTCCTTCGAGAAGGAGGAGATCGTGCGCGAAGCGATAGTCGCTCTGGGACGTGCCAGAAGCGGTTACGCCCTCGATGTTCTGCAGCGTGCCGAAGGGCACTTCGAGGGTGAGCTGGCTGATATGATCAGGCGCAACATCCGGCGGCTCTCATTCATCGGAATCAACGATGCAGTGGCATTGCCGCACTCCTTCCAGCAGCCGCTTCCGTTCCACGAAGTATATGCCGGGCCGGTCGATTTCTACGGTTCCCGCACGCTCTGGTTCTCCTGGCAGCTTGATGACCAGGCTTTTGCCGCCATGCTGATCCTCACCGGCGAGGCGGACGGCATGCTGAACGCCATCAGCTATCGCATGAAGGACCGAAAAGAGTACGAACTAATACTGAAAGACGTGGCCGGCGGCGAGATGCTGACGCCGGTTGAACCGGACTATGCGCTCGCTTCACTGCGTGACGCGCTCCACCGCAGCCGCGAGGGGGGATTTTACCTCCCGCCCGACTTCTACGTCGATATGCGCCTGTTCCGCCAGGATACCCTGAAACCGGATGCGTACATTCCCCGTTTCAAACTCAAACATCTTGAAGATATCGTTGAGAAAATTCCGGCCCACGTCGCCACCAGCGATGACCTGCTCGACCAGCCCGGGCTTGAGGGATGGCTCATGACCGAAACGGCCATTTATGACTCCGCCGACCGTTTCAATGAACTGGAAGCCGGCCGCGGGGCTGATGCAGTGTCTTCGGAGGAGATGGAGGGGGAAATTTCACGCTGTTGCGAAGAGCTGATCGTGCCGCGGCGCGCCGATATCATCAAACGGATGATGCTGACCGCAGATTACCTGCAGCAGATCGAGAGCGATGAGGTCACGGTGCAAAAGACACTTGCGACTGCATTGAGTCTTGTCGGAGGTCTTTTGCCGGATTGCCGCCACCCCTTTATCCGGAGGCTGATCCTGGACAGTGTGGACGCTGCCAGGCAAACGCTGGCAGAGGGGTATGACCCGCGCCTGGAGGAACTGTATGATGACGACGACTATGACGACTGAGGAAACGATTATTCCGGCGACCGGGGTCGAGCGGATTGCCGTTATCGGTGGCGGCAGCTGGGGAACAGCCCTGGCGGGACGTCTGGCGGCAAACGGCAATGACACGCTGCTCTGGGCCTATGAACCGGAACTGGTTACAGAGATCAACTCGAACCATACCAACTCCACATTCCTTCCCGGCATAAAGCTGCACCCCGCTCTGGCCTGTACGGGAGATCTGGAAGAGGCGGTTAGCGGGAGAGGCATCGTGCTGCTGGTCACGCCGGTGCAGGTTATGCGCGGAGTCCTGAAACAGCTTGCCCCTTACATTGACAAAAATGCGATCATAGCCAACGCTTCCAAAGGGATTGAGCTGGAAACGCTGCAGACAGTTTCCCGAATTTGCGGAGAGATTCTGGGCGAGGCTGCCCTGGATCGCTATGTGGTGCTCTCAGGCCCCACCTTTGCCCGTGAAGTAGCCCGGGAACTCCCCTCGCTGATCGTCGCCGCCTCCCGCAATCCGGCAGCCTCCGCGCGGGTTCAGACCGCCTTCAGCTGCCCCTGCCTGCGGGTCTATACCAACAGCGATGTGGTAGGTGTCGAACTTGGCGGGGCGGTAAAGAACGTCATCGCCATCGCCGCCGGCATATGCGACGGTCTCGGCTTCGGGCACAATGCCCGGGCTGCCCTGATCACGAGAGGGCTGGCCGAGATGAACCGCCTCGGACAGGCGATGGGGGCACAATCCGCCACTTTTGCCGGTCTGGCAGGCATGGGTGATCTGGTACTGACCTGTACCGGTGACCTTTCCCGCAACCGCACCGTCGGTTTCAAGCTCGGTCAGGGGATGAAGCTGGCCGATATTCTGGCCGAGATGCGCATGGTGGCCGAAGGGGTCAAGAGCTCTGAATCCGTTTACCAGCTCTCCCGCCGCCTCGGCGTCGATATGCCGATCGTGGAGAAGACCTACCAGATCCTGCATGAGGACAAGCCGGCCCGGCAGGCGGTTATAGAGCTGATGGCCAGAGATCTCAAGGCGGAAGGATAGAGCTTATGCGCATAGGACACGGCTACGACGTTCACCGTCTGGTGGAGGGAAGGAAACTGATCATCGGCGGTGTCGACATCCCGTGGGAAAAGGGGCTGCTGGGACATTCCGATGCCGACGTGCTGCTGCACGCCATTGCCGACGGCATCCTCGGGGCGATCGGCGAGGGGGATATCGGCCGGCACTTTCCCGACACAGAGCCGGCTTTCAAGGGGGCCGACAGCCTGAAACTGCTGGCCCATGTGGCCGGTATTGCCAACGGACTGGGCTACCGGCTCGGCAACCTGGACGCCACGGTCATCGCCCAGATGCCGAAGATGGCACCGCATATCAGGAACATGCGGGAAAATATTGCGGCCGTGCTGAACGCCGCCGTTACCCAGGTCAACGTCAAGGCTACAACCGAGGAAGGCCTCGGTTTCAGCGGCAGCGGTGAAGGCATCGCCGCCCATGCGGTCGTGCTGATGGTGACAAAATAACCAATAAAAAAACCTCCGGGATTGCAGAAACCTCCGGAGGTTTGAACAGACTTAACGTCTTTTATGTACTTACAGCCCCTTCGTAGCCAGCGCCTCCACGAGCTTCTTCTGTTCACTGTTCAGCGTTTCCGGAATATGCACCCCGATCTTCACATACAGATCCCCCTTGGCATTTGAACCGAGCGATTTGATACCGCATCCCTTCAGTCTGATCTTGGTACCGGGCTGCATCCCGGCCGGCACTTTGATCCGCTTGTCACCCTCCAGGGTGGGCACGTCCAGAGAAACCCCCAGGCAGGCGGCGCTGAACGGAATGGAGCGTTCGACAAACAGATCGCCTCCCTCGCGGATGAAGACCGGGTCGGGCTGGACATGGATGATCAGGAACAGATCGCCCGCAGGGCCGCCGTTCTCCCCCTGGCCCCCTTTTCCGCTGATACGGATCTTGCTGCCGTTATCGACCCCGGCCGGAATTTTTACCTTCAGCTCTTCCCTCTGGGCCCCACGGCGGAATGCGATCTGCTTTTCGGCGCCCTGTGCCGCATCGCGAAACGAGATGGTAAGTTCCATTTCAAGGTCGCCCCCCCTCTGCGGGCCCTGCCTGAAACCGCCTCGCCCCCCTCCCCGTCCGAAGGAACCGCCGAACAGGCGCGAGAAAATATCCTCCGCTCCTCCACCGCCAAAGCCCCCACCCATATCCTTGTAGGCGTTGCCAAAGTCAAAGCCGCGGAAAATATCCTCCTGACTGTACTGCTTGTGAAAGCCGCTGGAGCCGAAGGTGTCGTACTGCTGTTTCTTCTCCGGATCGGAGAGTACCGCATACGCCTCATTGATCTCCTTGAATTTATCTTCGGCGCTCTTGTTGTCCGGATTGCGGTCGGGGTGGTACTTCACCGCCAGCTTGCGGAACGCCTTCTTTATCTCTTCCGGCGTTGCCCCTTTTTCGATCCCCAACGCTTTGTAATAATCTATATCTGCCATAACAGTCACCATCCTTCATTATTTACAAACAATGTAAGCGCTAACTCCGGGGCTGTCAACTCCGGCAAGGTGTATACCTTGACAGGGAAGATCCCGGCACGTACTATCTACCGTTGTGTTACATCAACTATTCGGGGGGCTTCCCATGAAGAAGATTGTCATCATCGGCGGCGGTATATCCGGTCTGGCAACTGCCTGGCTGCTGCGTGACAAGGCTCGCGCCGCAGGAAAAGAGCTGGGGATCACGCTGCTGGAGAAGGAAGAGCGGCCCGGGGGGAAGATCCGGAGCATCAAGGCGGACGGCTACACCTGTGAATGGGGGCCGAACGGTTTTCTGGACAGCAAACCGCAGACGCTTGATCTCTGCAGGGCGCTCGGGGTGGAGAACAGCCTGCACCGCAGCAGCGACAATGCCCGCAAGCGTTTTATCTTTTCCGGCGGAGAGCTGCACCAGCTGCCTGACGGCGGCCTTGCATTCCTCAAAAGCCGCCTGATCTCCTGGCCCGGAAAACTGCGTCTGGCGCTGGAGCCGACCCCGTTTATATCACCGGCGCCGGCAGGCGTGGACGAAACCCTGGCCGCCTTCGGGCGCCGCCGCC
>JAQUCU010000126.1 GCA_028686055.1 Desulfuromonadaceae bacterium | reverse complement strand
AGACCAATCTTCTGGCTCTCAATGCGGCCATTATAGCAGCTCAGGCCGGAGAACATGGCAAAGGATTTGCCGTGGTTGCCGACGAGATAAGAGAACTTGCCGAGCGCACCAGTAGCTCCACACGGGAGATTGCAGCGGTCATCAAGGGGGTTCAGGAAGAGACCCGACGCGCGGTTGATGCAATCAGTCGTGCCGAAGAAAGTATTGCCGCGGGTGAAAAACTGTCGCAACGGTCCGGCACCGCACTTGAGAAGATTGTAGCGGGTGTGGAGCGGGCAGGAATTCAGGCGGGCGAAATAGCCAAGGCAACCGTTGAACAGGCGCGCGGCAGCCAAAGCATCCGGGAGGCAATGGAAAGCGTTGGAGACATGGTAGGAAACATCGCCAATTCTTCACGTGAGCACTCCCGCGGAACCGACATGATAACAGTTGCGGTTGAACGGATGAAGGAACTCACTATCCATGTTCGCACCGCGACCCGTGAACAGAGCAGAGCCGGCAATCTGATCGCAAGGTCAACGGAAGATGTAACCTCCATGGTTGACCACATTCGTGAGGCGTGCCGCTCTCAGGCAAGCGGCACTGCTTTGATTTCCAAATCTGTTAACAACATTGAAGGGTCAACAGCTGCAAACATTCGTGCAACAAAGGTCATGAACAGTGCCGTTGTTGCCTTGACCCGCCAGATTGATCTGCTCGAGAAGGAGATGGCCGGCTTCAAAATATGACCGGGCCTATGATACCAACCATGACAAGACTTGCTACACGATTGAGGGCGCTTCAAACAGAACAGGCCAAGGCTTTGGTAACGTTTATTACCGCCGGTGACCCGGACCTGTCCACTACCGAAGAAATGATTTACCTGCTTGAGGACGCCGGAGCTGACATAATAGAGCTCGGGGTACCTTTTTCGGACCCGATGGCTGACGGGCCGACGATCCAACGTTCCTCGGAGAGAGCCCTGTCCTCAGGAACGACGCTTCACGGTATTCTTGACGTCGTTAAAAAGGTCCGCACCCGCTCTCAGATACCGATTATTCTGATGGGTTATCTCAATCCTGTTTATGCATACGGATACGAGAGTTTCTGCCGGGATGCTGCAGAAGCATCAGTCGATGGGGTTCTGCTGGTTGATATGCCGCCCGAGGAGTCACAGGAGCTGACTGTCCCGGCCCGACGCTATGGATTGGATGTGATCTTTCTGCTTACACCGACCTCTGATGCCGCCCGCATTTCTTCCGTAGAACGTCTTGGGAGCGGTTTTGTGTATTATGTAACGGTAACAGGGGTAACCGGGGCAAGAACCTCGGTTTCCAGCACACTGAAGCAGGAACTGTCCCGGGTAAAACAGACCATATCGCTGCCTGTCATGGCCGGATTCGGGATATCCACTCCGGCTCAAGCCGCCGAGGTAGGACACCTGGCAGACGGGATCGTAGTCGGCAGTGCAATTGTCAAGCTGTTTGAACAATACAGCGGGGAGCAGTTGGGGCAGCAGCTGCGCCGATATGTCAGTGGCTTGAAACATGCTCTGGTATGATTTGTTGTCACGCTTGACAGCGCGTCCTGATTCTGCTACCTAGCAGTTTTATTCAAATTCAACTATTTTAGGATTACGAAAGATGCGAGGTCACATATGAGCTGGTTTACCAAAGAGAGAGTCGGCATAGAAAAATCGAGTGGCAAGAAAGTCACGTTTCCTGATGGAATGTGGGTCAAATGTCCAGGCTGTTCAGAGACACTTTTAAGCAAGGATATAGAGACCAACTTGCAGGTTTGCCCGAAATGCGGTTACCATTACCGTATTACTGCCCGCAAGCGCCTTGAAGCCCTGCTTGATAGCGGAGCCTATCAGGAATTTGATGCCGGCGTGACATCGGTCGATTTTCTTAACTTTAAAGATGCCAAAAGCTACCAGGATCGCATCGATGCGGCGCTGGCCAAAGGCGGGTCAAAGGATGCGGTAATCTGCGTCGAAGGGACTATTGAAGAGATGCCTGTGCAGGTTTCCTGTTTTGACTTTTCCTTCATGGGTGGCAGCATGGGGAGCGTGGTCGGTGAAAAAATCACCCGTTCCATCGAACGCGGCCTGCAGAAACGCCAGCCGGTGATTATAATTTCTGCTTCCGGCGGGGCACGCATGCAGGAAAGTATCCTTTCCCTGATGCAGATGGCCAAGACATCAGCAGCCCTGGCAAAACTCAAAAGGGCCGGCATCCCGTTTGTTTCTCTGCTGACCGACCCTACCACCGGCGGCGTTACCGCCAGCTTTGCCATGCTTGGTGATGTCAACATTGCCGAACCGAAAGCCCTGATCGGCTTTGCCGGACCACGTGTTATAGAACAGACGATCCGCCAGAAACTGCCGGAAGGTTTTCAGCGGGCCGAATATCTGCTGGACCACGGCATGATCGATGCGATAATCCCCCGTACCGAAATGCGTACCAAACTTGCTTCCATATTGAAGATGCTGCATCAGCCTGCCGCCTGACATGCCTTTGACAGACGTCCTGGAAAGGCTTTACGCCCGGCGGCGCTTTGGCATACGACCAGGCCTGGACAGGGTCGGCAAGATGCTCGGGCGTCTGGGCAACCCCGAAAAGAATTTCCGTACAATTCATGTCGCAGGCACAAACGGGAAAGGTTCCACGTCGGCCTTTCTCTCCTCCATCCTCCTCTGCGCCGGGCACAGAGTTGCCCAGTTCAGTTCTCCCCACCTGGTTCGTTTCACTGAGCGTTTCAGAATAAACGGAAATGAGTATCCCGCTGAAAAGCTGGCAGGCATGCTGAACATCGTGTTGGAGGCCGCACCTGAGGAAGCGACCTTTTTCGAGATAACAACGGCTCTGGCAGCATTGATATTCAGCGATGAGCAGGTTGAGCTGGCGGTCATGGAGGCCGGAATGGGTGGACGTTCGGACGCGACAGCTATTTTTGACGGTGAGATGACCGTACTTACCCCGATTGCCGTCGACCATACCGACTATCTCGGCACAACCCTTGGCGAGATTGCCCGCGAAAAGGCCGGAATCATTAAACCCGGCACGTGCATCATCAGCGCGAATCAGCCTGACCCGGTGCGCCTGGCAGTTGAAGAACAGAGCCGCGCAGGGAAATGTATTCTGAAAACGTTTGGCAAAGATTTTTCGGCCACCAGGAACCCGGACGGTACTTTCGATTACCACGGCATGGGCATGACCCTGGAACAGCTCACGCCGGGAATTGCAGGTCGTTATCAGTTCTCCAATGCTGCTGTTGCGCTTGCGGCAGCGGAAGCTCTTGGAGCGTGCGGAACAGGTATCAGCTCTTCAGCTTCCAGAGAGGGCATCGCCACCGCATACTGGCCTGGGCGGATGGAACTGATTCCGGGTACACCGCCACTGCTTCTGGATGGGGCACATAACCCTGCCGGTGCATCTGCTTTGGCGGAAGCGCTGCAGGAATATTCCTACTCAAGACTGCTTATGGTGACCGGCGTCTGCGCAGACAAGGATATCGACCTGATATATGCGCCTCTGGCCCCGCTTGCCGACGCTATTTATACGGTAACTCCCGCTGTCGAGCGTGCCTTCAAGGATGAAGATCTATCAGTTTTTTTTCTCAAACAGGGGATAGCATCACAGCCGTGCGGCTCAGCAGTAGCCGGGGTCTGCAGGGCACGCAGTCAAGCATCCGGAGGGGACCTGATCCTGGTGTGCGGCTCTCTCTTTGTTGTAGGTGAAATCAAGGCATGGCTTGAAAACATGAATTACAGCGGAATCAGGGGCTGATTTTTTAATGAAGACAATCCACTTTCTATTATTATTCTGCATCCTCTGCGGCTGGGCACCCTCTTCGTGGGGCGCTCCGGCAGCAGTTTCCGATGAAAACATACGTATCAACGCCGACCATATGGACCAGAACGGGGCAGACGGGATTTATAGAGCAGATGGAAATGTGGTCGTACTCTGGAAGGGTATGCATCTGGTCGCTGACCATGTCCGGTATGAAGCAGCGACCCATATTCTGCATGCAGCCGGTTCGGTCGTTATGACAAAAGAGTCTACTGTCCTGAAGGGCGAATCACTGGTCGTATACATGGATACAGGCCGGGCAGAAATGAATCCGGCAATGCTGTCGTCAGCCGATTCAGGCGTGAAGGTCACCACTGATAAGCTTATTCGAATAAATGAAAACGAGTTCAGTGCGATCGGCACAGAGATTACCACCTGTGACATGCCTGATCCGAGTTGGAAATTCGGTGCCGATAAGCTGAAAGTCAACCTGATGGGATATGCCACGGGGCGCAATGTAATCTTCTACGTAAAAGATATTCCGGTGCTCTATCTGCCATGGATCGCTTTTCCGGTTGTTACGGAGAAAAGATCGGGCCTTCTTTTCCCTCAATTCGGCTATTCGAAGAAAAAGGGGATGCAGCTTGGAATCCCGGCCTACTGGGTGATCTCTCCCAGCCAGGACCTCCTGCTGGATCTGGATATAATGTCCCGACGCGGGGTAGGTACCGGACTTGATTATCGCTATATACGCACACGCGGAAGTGAAGGACATATCACCCCATACTTGATCTATGACCAGCTTGAGGACAAGTGGCGCTGGCAGCTGGCACAGAAGCATAAGGAAATTTTCTCAAGCAGTGCAAATCTGCGCATGGATGTTAACGCCACCGGAGACCGGACTTTTTTGAGCGATTTTGGGGACAAGAGCGGCGAATACAATCGACAGTCCAGTGACTCAACGGTCAACGCTTTAAAAATGTGGCAGAATTATGCATTGACCGGTTATCTGCGCTACAGCCAGGATCTTTATGCCGCAGACAACCGGTCAACACTTCAGACCCTGCCGTCCCTCGGCGTGGCTGGAGTAAGGCAGTCTATTTTTTCGCTGCCGCTCTATTTCGATATTGATGGGACTGCTGACAATTTCAGCCGCGATTCAGGGCTCAGCGGCCAAAGACTGCATCTCTTTCCACGGGCAACTATACTGCAGTCCTATAGCGGCTATCTGCACGCGACTCTGTTTGCAGGAGCGCATATCAGAGGCTATGCAACCGACAGGAATGACATCAGCACTGATGTTCACGCAACTGCCGGAGATCTGCTGCCGGAGGCAGGTGTTCGCCTGTCCACATCGCTGACCCGTATCTACGACACCGGTTTCCAACCGCTCAAAAAAATCAGGCACGAGATCATACCGGAGATCAGTTATAACTATGTGCCGGAGCATGATCAGCAGAGGCTTCCGTTCTATGACTACACGGACCGGATTATCCACAAAAACATGATCACGCTCTCGGCCACCAGCCTGATGAACGGCAAGTTTGTAACCGGTGATATGACTGAATACCGTGATATTTCACGAATCAAGCTGAGCGCAGATTATGCGATAGACGGGGGCAGACGTGACCTGCTGACACTGGTGGAGAGTCAGCGCCCCTGGAGCGACCTGATGCTGGAATCAGAGACGTGGCTGACCAGACAGCTCCGGATCACGTTTGACTCCCGCTACAACCTCTACGAGAATCACCTATCAACTGCTGTGGCCGGAATTGAAGCTGACGACCAAAAGGGGAATTCGATCGGCGCCGCGTACCAGATGGCTCGCAACGAGGTGGAATACTTCGAGGGGCGCCTCTCAACGAAGCTGATCAAACCACTGAATCTCTCCTACACCGGCCGCTACTCGTTTGACCGCGGAGCTTTTCTTGAATCGGTATATACTGCCGAATATCGCCACAAATGCTGGAGTGTGAACCTTGCGGTTCACCAACGGCCCGGAAATCAATCGTACACGGTAAATTTTAATCTGGCGGGATTTGGTGCCAGATAAAAGGATCGCGCATGTTCAATCGGCTCTATGTTCACGTGCCGTTTTGCATAAAAAAATGCCATTACTGCGCTTTTGTCTCCGGAAAGCCCGAAAAGAGTGGGCTCATTGAGTACCCCGAACTGATCCTGCGGGAATTGCATCTCCGCGCCGCCGATAGCGGGCCGGTCGCTTCGGTCTACTTCGGCGGCGGGACCCCGTCATTGCTGCAGCCGCTGCAGCTGGCCCGACTGCTTGAGGGGATTGCCGACCAGACGGGCATCCAGTCCGACGCAGAAATAACCCTGGAAGCGAACCCCGGCACAGTAGATCGTATGTCCCTGAAGGCGTTCCGTGACGCCGGCATTAACAGGATTTCCCTCGGGGTTCAATCTTTCGATGACCGCTTTTTGACCTGCCTGGGGCGTATCCATACGGCTGAACAGTCTCGGCAGGCCTTTCTGGACGCACGTGAAGCGGGTTTCAACAACATCAGCATTGACTTGATGCACTCACTACCGGGACAGAATCTTCATCAGTGGCGCTCTGAACTGCTGCATGCAATCAGTCTCTGCCCGGAGCACATCTCCATTTACGGTCTGACGGTGGAAGATGGTACCCCCTTTGCCGGCATATATCCACCAGACAGCCCGGAGCTGGCCGATGAGGACCTCTCGGCCGACATGTTCGAGATGGCTGATCAGCTTCTGACGGCATCAGGCTTTGAACATTACGAGATTGCCAACTACGCGCGCGCCGGATACCGGTCGCAGCATAACAGCGCTTATTGGCGCAGGGACGGGTACCTCGGGCTGGGGGTCGCTGCACATTCGTTTCTGCAGGATGGTTATGGAATCCGGTTCAGCAATCCTGACAACCTGGAGGAATATCGCCGGGACGTGACCTCCGGGCTGCTGCCGCGTGTTGACGAGCATAAACTGGCGCAGCATGATGCCATGGCCGAGTTTATGTTCTTGGGGTTGCGCCTGTCGGATGGAGTGAACCTGTACGCCTTTGAACGCGAGTTCGGCAGGTCGCTGGAATCGGTCTACGGTGCTATAGCAGAAGACCTTGTCCGGCTTGGCCTTGTCGTTCAAAATGAGGGTGTACTTACCCTGACGCTGAGAGGGATGCTGCTCTCAAACCAGGTATTCTCACGATTTCTGTAACAGACAGTACCAGAATGTGATGATACGTTTTCTTTCCCCTTGCCTCACGCCGCAAAGCATTTATAATGCGCTTCCATGATCCCCGAACCACTGAGACAAAAACTTGAATTGCGTGTTGCCGGTGCGACCACCAATCGCGAGGCGGCTGTTGATATCATGAAAGAACTGCAGCGCCATTATGGCTGGCTGACCGATGAAGCACTTGAAGAGGCTTCACAGTTGCTGGGCTTGTCACCGGTGCAGGTTGAAGAGCTGGCCACGTTTTATGAAATGATCTATCGCCGTCCGGTAGGCCGGCACGTCGTGCATGTCTGCGATTCCATCTCATGCTGGGCTTTGGGTAGCGAAACGCTGCTGGAGTCCCTGGCACATCTGCTGGGGATTGAACCGGGTTCCACCACCGCCGATGGCGCCGTGACCCTGCTCCCCTGTTCCTGCCTTGGCAACTGCGGCGAGGCCCCCTGCATAATGGTCGGAGAAAAACAGTATGGCCGTATGACTCCACAAGCCGGGGCGCAGGTGATCGCGGCTTTGCGGGGTGCAACGGAGCAGCCGCACACACCAGAAGAGGGCAGCAACTTCTGACTTACTAACGTACTAAAGCGGACACAATTCATGGAACAGATCCTGCTTAAACATACCGCCCCCGGACAGTGTCTTTCATTTGACGAGTACCGCTCCGTCGGGGGTTTTGGTGCAGTAGCGAATGCACTCGGCACCATGACGCCAGCTGAAGTCCAGCAGAATGTGATCGATTCCGGGCTGCGCGGCCGCGGCGGCGCCGGTTTCCCGACCGGTAAAAAGTGGTCTTTTGTGCCGCGTGACCTGCCCGGTCCGCGCTATCTGATCTGCAACTGTGATGAGATGGAACCAGGCACCTATAAGGATCGCGTACTGCTGGAGCGGAACCCGCACCTGCTGGTGGAGGGGATAATTCTGGCCAGCTATGCCCTCGGGGTGCATCACGCCTTTATATTTGTCCGGTACGGGTATGAACAGGGGGCAGAGAATCTGAAACAGTCTATTGCCGCAGCAGAGCGCTCGGGGCTTCTGGGTAAAAATATCCTGGGCAGCGGCTTCAACCTCGACCTGGATGTGCACCAGTCCGCCGGCCGCTACATCTGCGGAGAAGAAACCGCCCTGATCAACGCACTGGAGGGGAAACGGGCCACCCCGCGGGCAAAGCCTCCTTTTCCGGCAATCAAAGGCCTCTGGGGCCAGCCTACCGTTGTCAACAATGTAGAAACACTGGCCAATATCCCGGCCATCATCAACGGTGGGCCGCTCTGGTGGAAAAACGCTGCAGCGACCCCTGAAGCGGCCGGCACAAAACTCTTCTGCGTCAGCGGACATGTAGCAAGCAGCGGCTGTTTCGAGCTGCCGCTCGGCATGACCCTTGGCGGGATTATCGACGGTCCCTGCGGCGGCATGCGTCCCGGCAGCCGTTTTAAGGCATGCATTCCGGGAGGGGCCTCCACCCCGTACTTCACAGCCAGGCACCGGGACGTGCCGATGGATTTCGACCCGGTAGCCAAAGCCGGTTCACGACTCGGCACAGGTGGAATAATCGTTTTCGATCAGAACACCTGCATGGTGGCGGTCACGCTTAACCTGATCCGTTTCTTTGCCCGTGAATCGTGCGGCTGGTGTACTCCTTGCCGTGAAGGGCTTCCCTTCGTACGGCACACCCTGGAGCGGATCGAATCGGGGCGTGGCGAAATACGCGATATCGACATCCTGCGGGAGCATGTCCAGATGCTTAACTACGCCTTCTGCGCACTTGCTCCGGGCGCCATGGGTCCTGTTGATGGACTTCTGAAACATTTTGAGGAAGAGCTGCTGGAGCATATTACGGCACACCGCTGCCCTTTCACAAAGGCACATAAAGCTCTGGAAAGGACTGAACAGCAGCCATGCCGAAGCTGATTATCGACAACATACCGCTTGACGTGCCCGAAGGCACAAATGTGCTGGAGGCTGCCCGCAGCATCGGCATAACCATCCCGCATTTCTGCTGGCACCCCGCTCTCGGCAGGGCCGGTGCCTGCCGGGCCTGTGCTGTCAAAATGCTTGAGGGACCGGCCAAA
>JAQUCU010000125.1 GCA_028686055.1 Desulfuromonadaceae bacterium | reverse complement strand
TGAAAGCGGCTTCCCGGTAATGTTGCCAGCTCCTCACGAAGATATAGATAGTCGTACGAATCGCGCAGTTCGGTAATCTGCAGAGTATTAGCGCCTAGGTACTTTTCTGCAAACCGGTCATCAGCAACATAAAGTGCCAAGCCGTCGGCAAACATGATCTTCAACGCTTCTGCGACATCTCCTCCGAGAGGCGGCAGAAAATAGTCCGACCCATCATACCCTTTACCCAGCACGACAACAGAATCTGCTGCAGTTGTCAGACGATAATTGTGAGCCCTCCTGAACAGATAAAGACTGGCGAAAGTCAACTCGGAAACATGTGGCTGAAAATCAGCACATAACCTGTCCAGAAGCGGCTTATCGGCCATTGTAATTGATTGTGATGCGGGATACGGAGGAATATTCATTTGAGTTCTCCGTTAATTGTTGTATTTTGGACCGTTGGCTTATCCAAATTCATTCTATCAGAAAAAATATCAATGGAGGGAAGTTGTAATGGCTATTTCAATGAAGATCGCCAGCCAAATATCCAAATCATCCTGGATCCGCAAGATGTTCGAAGAGGGAGAACACATGCGACAGGAGTTTGGCAATGATAATATTTATGATTTTACCCTCGGCAATCCTGATGTGGAGCCACCCGAATCCTTCAGTCGCGAGTTGCTGGAACTGGCACAGAATCCGCTGCCGGGAATGCACCGCTACATGAGCAATGCCGGATATGCCGAAACACGGAGCGCAGTGGCTGAAAAAATATCGAAGGATTCAGGCCTTAGCGTACCTGCTGACAATGTCATCATGACCTGCGGTGCCGGCGGTGCTCTCAATGTGGTGCTCAAGACTATTCTCAATCCAGGGGAGGAGGTCATAATCCTTGCTCCCTACTTCGTTGAATACAAGTTCTACATCGACAACCATGGCGGTGTCCCGGTCGATGTATGGACTGACCGCAGCACGTTTCAGCTCGATATCGATGCCATTGAAAAGGCGCTCACAGTTAAGACGCGCGCCATAATCATCTGCTCCCCCAACAACCCGACCGGTGTCATCTATACGGTGGAAAGCCTGAAGCGGCTCGGGGATCTCCTTAAAAAAATACACGACCGCACCGGCCACCTGATCTATGTAATATCCGACGAGCCGTATGCCCGTATTTCATATGACGGTAAGCGAGTGCCTAATATATTCCCGCTGGTGGAAAGCTCGGTCATTGTCACGTCACACAGTAAAGATCTTGCTCTGCCTGGCGAGCGGATCGGTTATCTTGCCGCGAATCCCCGCATGGCGACCGCCGGGCAGTTTATCGATGGTGCTGTTTTCAGTAACCGTGTCCTCGGGTTCGTCAATGCTCCGGCACTGATGCAGCGATTGGTTGCCAGGCTGCAGAATGAATCGGTAGATATTGCCGCTTATCAGGCCAAACGGGATCTGCTGGTACGTGAATTAATCAGCATGGGTTTCGAACTGGTCAAGCCGGATGGCGCATTTTACCTCTTCCCGAAATCTCCGCTGGCGGATGATGTCGAGTTCGTTAAAATGGCCCAGAAACATCGTATTCTGCTGGTACCGGGGGCAGGTTTCGGAGCACCCGGTTTCTTCAGGATAGCCTATTGCATTGATATAGAGATAATTAAGCGGAGTCTGCCAGCCTGGCGGGCGCTTGCGAAAGAAGTTGGTCTGAAGCGGTAGCTGCGGAGGTCTTGAATCCGGAGGAGCTATTTTTCCCGCTCCTCCGCTTTTTTTTCAAGGAATTCGATGAAATCGATCGAGTGGTAAACAAATCGTAGATTAAAGCGGCTTTCGTACAGCAGTAATACAGAGGCTACAAACAGAAAAATTCCGCCGCACAGGGCAATTAACGTCGGTATCCAGCCCTGATTGTTGCTGCCGTAGGCAACAGTAATGGCAATGGCTAGGCTTGAAGCGACAAAGAACAACGTGGCGGTATAGAGTGAAACCATCGCCTTCTGAATGAGGCTCGCCCGTCGTCTCTGCAGGCTGACCATATCGCGCAGATGCTTCATACGCTCGTCCGGGTATGAGATTCTGCTGGTTATAAGCGCTTCTACTTCGCCCTTCATCCCATTTACCCGGTCAAAGATACGTCCCAAACGTGCTGAAGTAGAAAATATCAGCGTTCCGCAAGCCGATATCAGGACCGCCGGAGTAATCATAGAGGTCAGAATTCGTGAACTGCTGAGCGCTTCCAGGAGCTCTCTCTCATTACCTGCCATATTTGCACCCTCAAGTTATTGCTTGTGATCAAAATCAGGCAATCAACTTCAATTCTTCGATTAATCCTGCCAGCACATCATACCCTTTCTGCCAGAATTCGCTATCGCTGATGTCAATGCCGGCAAGACTGGCGGTGTCGGCCGGTGAAAGTGCTCCTCCGGACTCCAGCAGGGCGTGATAGCCCGGTTTGAATGAATCCCCCTCCTCACGATATTTCTGAAAGAGCGCCAGCACCAGCAGTTCGGCAAAGGTGTAGGAATAACAGTAAAAACGGCTATGGATAAAGTGACTGATGTAACTCCACCCCCAGCGATACGCTGGGATCATCTCGACTGAGTCGCCATACAGTTTTCCGTTCTCCTCCAGCCATATTTCTGCAATGCGGTCGTTCGAGAGGAGCCCTTCGGCGCGTTCGTTGTGCAGGCGCAGTTCGAAGCGCGTCAGCACGGTCTGGCGGAAGGTTGTGGCGATGATGTCTTCAATCTTGGCGCAGAGTAGAGATCTGCGTACGACCGGATCCTGTTCGTTATCCAGTAGTCTGCGGGTCAGTAGCATTTCGCCGAAAACCGAGGCTGTCTCGGCCAAGGGGAGCGGGGCATGATAGTTCAGCATGCTCTGCTTCTGGGAAATCACAAAGTGCAGGCCGTGCCCTGCTTCATGGGCGATCGTGGCCAGGTCGCGCAGTGTGCCGGTGAAGTTAAGCAGCAGGAACGGCGGCAGCTTGGGAGATATTCCCATCGCGAAGGCACCTCCTGATTTTCCGGTGCGGGGGAGGACATCAACGCGCCGATCGGAAAAGAATGCTTCAACAATGCTACCGAATTCCGGGTCGTACTCCCTGTATGAATCAACCACTAAATTTCGTGCTTCTGCAAAGGTGTAATTGCGTTCCGCCTTGGCTACCGGGGCGTAGATGTCGCAATTGCGCAGTCTTTCCATCTTGAGCATTCCGGCCTTGATCCGGAAATACTCCTGGGCCAGGCCGTAATTGGCTTCGGTGACGCACATCAGGTGCTCAACCGCTTCGTCCGGAATTTCATTGCCGATATTGGTCGGCTGAATCGGCGTACGATACTGACGCAATTCCATCTCCTGACTATGATCGAGAGCCATGTTGTTGAAAACAGCATTGTAGACGATACCGTGTTCGCCGTGGCGTTCCAGGAAAAGCGTCATTGCCCGGAAACGGACATCAGGTGATGTGTGGTGCATCAGGGAGAGCAGCTCTTCACCGGTAAGCTCCCGCTGCTCGCCATCCAGTTCCATCTGGTAGCTGAATGACGCTGAAAGCTCATCGTACAGTTTGGTAAAAGCGCGGACTCCGGTCAGGTCCTTGCGGGTCATGAGCCGTTCCTCGTTCTCTTTAAGAGTGTGAGGGCGGAATTTACGGATTCCTTCCAGAAAATGGAGGTAGGGGG
The DNA here is from genome assembly GCA_028686055.1 of Desulfuromonadaceae bacterium. Lineage (GTDB taxonomy): Bacteria > Desulfobacterota > Desulfuromonadia > Geobacterales > Pseudopelobacteraceae > JACRCG01. Next base: position 5,495 of record JAQUCU010000125.1, on the reverse strand, counting down.
CTGCCTCTGGAAGAGAGTGGAATGATTCAAAGCGCGCGTCATCTAACCCCATCAGTTCTAGATCGAAAAAGAGCAGTTGCTGGGAAAGTCTGCTCCCCAGCTCGGAACAGCGCTGTGAGAGTGCACGAAATGTTTCATTTCCGGAGTCATCGGCAAACAGCAGGTGGGCATAGCAGAACGGCTTTGCCATTCGGGTCTGCAGCTCTTCGTACTCACGAATAGAGATCATAAGAGCTGTATTGTCCAGTGTGTTTACCTTCTCAAAATATTTATTGCGAAAATCTGCGGCGAGTTTTTCGAACGAGCCAAGATCAGTCTCCAGGTCCGGTGAATCGGGGGCAGGGTAGAGCAGAGTCGTGTTCCATGTCAGATCGGTGTTCGTCATATGAGTCTCCGGGTAAATTGCAAGATAGCGATTTTGAAACATTACACCGGATGTATGGAGGGCGTCAAGGCGAGGGTGGTCAAGTGTGTTACAAAATAGTTCGTAATAAAAACATTGACACGGCATATTTAGTTTGTTAAATAGACGGCTCACTTATTTGGGGGTGTAGCTCAGCTGGGAGAGCGCTTGGCTGGCAGCCAAGAGGTCATCGGTTCGATCCCGTTCACCTCCACCAAATAAATTCAGGGATCAGCGAAAGCTGGTCCCTTTTTTTGTTTTTAAACGGTCGAAGAAATACATATAATTGGATTCCAACATGTATACAGGATTCATTGTCACTTGATGGTAGTGAGTATGTGGAAATTGTTTGACCGTGGTTATTTGTTCATGTAATGATCATTTGTTATCCACTGAGGTCGGAGGTTATACCATGCGAGCAGCGTTTCTCCCGTTTTCCATCCCTACCATCGGCGAGGAAGAAATCAACGAGGTAGTCGATTCCTTGAAAAGTGGTTGGATTACCACCGGTCCCAAGGTTAAGCGGTTTGAGGAAGCATTCAAGGAATATGTTGGAGCCGGTTATGCGGTTCCGCTCACATCGGCAACGGCAGGTCTGCACCTCACCATGCTGGCCCTGAAGTTGAAGCCGGGTGACGAGGTAATCACCACGCCGATGACCTTCGCAGCGACGGTCAGTATGATTGTGCAGGGGGGGGGCACGCCGGTTCTGGCAGATATCGAGCCTGGAACGCTGAACATAGACGTGCATGCGATCCGCAGGAAGATTACGCCTCGCACTCGCGCCATCGTACCGGTCCACTTCGCCGGGCAGCCCTGCGACATGGACGAAATTTTTGCGATTGCCAGTGAATTTGGTCTCTCAGTGATCGAGGACGCGGCGCATGCGGTAGGGACTGAGTACAAGGGCGCGCGTATAGGCTCTCTCGACAGCGTCTCGGTTTTCTCGTTCCATCCGATTAAGAATATCACCACTGGCGAGGGGGGCATGGTAGCAACAAATGACGAGCAGCTCGCCGAAGAAATCTCGCTTATGAAGTTCCACGGCATGAATCGGGAGGCCTGGAAGCGCTACGAGGCGAGCGGCACCCCGAATTACGACATCGTCATGCCCGGATTCAAGTATAACATGATGGACCTGCAAGCGGCCCTGGGGTTGCATCAGCTGGTAAAACTGGACTCCTTCATTGAAAAACGGACACTTCTGGCAAACTTCTACAACGAAGCCTTCTGCGACATTGAGGAACTGGTGACGCCGAAAGAGGTCCCCTATGAACACCGCCATGCCTGGCACCTATACACCCCTTTGGTCCGGATTGAGAAACTCACCATCGACCGGGACAGCTTCATGGCCCAGTTAAAAGGTGAGAACATCGGCACTGGGCTCCACTTCAAGGCGATCCACCATCACCCCTACTATCGGGACACCCTCGGCATCGCTGCCGGGGACCTCCCCAATGCTGATTACGCCTCAGAGAGAATACTGTCGCTGCCGCTTTTTCCGCTCATGAAATTAGACGATGCACGGGACGTAGTGGCGGCTGTAAAGACCGTTATCGCCAGGAACAGGCGATAATTCCCCCTTCTCCCTCTTCTTTCCATTCAGGGTTAGTTACAGTGGGGATGTGGCACGGATGGGGCGCAACTTGCGAGGCAATAACAAATCTTGGACACAGCTATGGAAAAACCGTACGTAACAATCGTCATACCGGCCTACAACGAGGAAGGTAACCTTCCCCCCCTCATGGAAAGGCTTTTGCCAGTGATGCGCGGCCTTGGTAAACCGTTCGAGATCATCTTCACTGACGACGGCTCCCGAGACCGCACCCTCTCCATCCTTAAATCCATGACCCGAAGCGTCCCGGAACTGCGGGTGATCGAGTTCAACGGCAACTTCGGCCAGCACATGGCGATCCTTGCCGCCTTCGAGAGGAGTCTGGGTGAGATTGTCATCACCCTGGATGCCGACCTTCAGAACCCTCCTGAAGAGATCCCCAGACTCGTGGCCGAGATAGAAAAAGGGCACGACGTGGTCGGCACCATCCGGCTGAAAAGGCAGGACAGCATCTTCCGCAAGGCGGCCTCCAAGGTGGTGAACATCACCACCAACAAGATGACCGGAATGCGGATGAGCGATTACGGCTGCATGCTGCGCGCCTACAACCGTGAAGTAATCGACAATATAAACCATTGTCAGGAGACCACCACCTTCATACCGGCTTTGGCACAGACTTTTTCGTCCAATCCTACGGAGATTGAGGTGAGCCACTCAGAACGGAGCGAAGGTGAAAGCAAGTACTCCCTGTACCGGCTCATTCGGCTTAACTTTGATCTCATGACCGGATTTTCAGTGGTACCTCTACAGCTCTTTGCCCTTATGGGTATATTCACGTCACTCTCCTCCATCGGCTTTGCCCTGTTTCTTTTGATCCGGCGCTCCATGATAGGCGCAGAGGTAGAGGGTGTATTCACACTGTTTGCCATCACTTTTTTCTTTATCGGGATCATAATTTTCGGCATCGGTCTGGTCGGCGAGTATGTCGGCAGGATATACCAGGAGGTGCGCAGAAGGCCGCGCTATGTTGTGAGAAAGGTGTACGGTTTCACAACAGAACCGGAGGTAACCCGTTGAACAGGAAACAGAGCATCGTGGTCTGCGCCTACCACAACGTCGGGTACTGCTGTCTGGAGGAACTGATCCGTCAGGATGCCAGCATTGAGCTCGTCTTTACCCACGATGATTCACCGACCGAGGAAATATGGTTCGCCTCGGTTCGGGAGCTTGCCCGGAAGCACGGGATCCCTGTGATCACCTCGGATATAAATCTCAAGGAAAATGTTGCGCTCGTGAAGGAAATAGCCCCTGACCTCCTGCTATCCTTCTATTACCGAAGCATGATACGGGAAGAGGTGCTTGCCATACCAAGGCTGGGTGCGCTCAATCTTCACGGTTCGTACCTCCCCAGATATCGTGGCCGGGTTCCAGTCAACTGGGCGGTGATCAATGGCGAGAGCGAAACCGGCGCCACGCTGCACTACATGGTGCAGAAGCCGGACGCCGGGGACATCGTCGACCAGGAAAAGATCTCCATCAGTTTCACGGATACTTCCCTGGATGTATTCAATAAGGTGACGCACGCCGCAGTTTCGGTCCTTAAACGATCTTTCCCGTTGCTGCTGGCGGGCAAAGCCCCGCGGATTCCGATGGACCTCGCCAGCGGCAGTTACTTTGGCGGCAGGAGGCCTGCTGACGGCCGGATTGATTGGAACAAAGGGGCGATCGAAATTTACAACCTTGTACGCGGAGTCACCCACCCATATCCCGGAGCCTTCACATATCTGGGAGTAAAGAAAATTCTCATCTGGAGCGCCGCCCCGACTGAGGGTGAAGGCGAGCCTGGCAAGGTAATGAGTCTGGTCCCGCTAATTGTCGGAACCGGGTCCGGTTTGTTGGAAATCCGCCTGCTTCAGGAAGACGAAAATCCCGAGCAGGATGGTGCGGCTTACGTAATGGCGGCAGAAATCACGATAAACGACTTTTTCAAGTGAAGAACTTTGCAAGGGTACTGCTGCCACTTTTTTAAAGGTGAGCGGCCTATAAAGCCGTCCTTAGTTGCGAAGAGGATTAGTGGTAGAGGAACGATCTGATAAGACTAGAGAAGTTTGAATCAATCTTTAATTAAGGAACTCAGGACGTTTAAACTGTTACGGCGTTAGCCGGAGAACGAGCAAAAACATATTGAAATGGAGGCAACATGAAGGTTCTTATCCTAGGCGTTAACGGGTTCATCGGCAACGCACTCACCAGACGGATACTCGACACAACGCAGTGGGAAGTATACGGCCTTGACATGAGCTGTGACAAGCTGGAACACTCAATGGGGCATCCGCGTTTCAATTTTCTCGAGGGGGATATCACCATCAACAAGGAGTGGGTTGAGTATAACATCAAGAAATGCGATGTTGTCCTGCCCCTCGTGGCGATCGCAACGCCGGTCACTTATGTGAAGGACCCGCTGCGCGTCTTTGAGCTGGACTTTGAGGAAAACCTGAAGATAATCCGCCAGTGTGCCAAGTACAAGAAGAGGGTTATTTTTCCCTCCACCTCTGAAGTGTACGGTATGAGCCCCGACAGCGAGTTTGACGAGGAGACCTCGCCGCTCATGCTCGGTCCGATAAACAAGGAACGCTGGATTTATTCCTGTGCCAAGCAGATGCTGGACCGTGTCATCTACGCCTATGGGGAGCACGAGGGCCTGCGCTACACACTGTTTCGTCCGTTTAACTGGATCGGTCCCAAACTCGACTCCATCTCCACAGCAAAGGAGGGGAGCTCCCGCGTGTTGACACAGTTCCTGTACAACATCCTGGCCGGCGAGCAGATTCTGCTTGTTGACGGCGGCAACCAGCGCCGTTCATTCACTTTCATAGAGGACGGCATCGACTGCCTCATGAAAATCATTGAAAACAAGGACGGCTGCGCCGACCGTGGCATCTTCAATATAGGAAACCCGTTAAACGATCTCTCCGTCAAAGCTCTTGCTGAGAAGCTCCGTGATTTGGTCAAAGAATATCCTGACTACGTCGAGAAGGCGGAAAAGTGCATGATAGTGGAAACCACCTCGGACAAATTTTATGGGAAGGGGTATCAGGATATGCTGACCCGGGTCCCCTCGGTCAAGAACGCGAAGGCTAAGCTCGGATGGGAGCCTAAGACCGGTATAGACGAAGCGCTCAGGAAGACCCTTGACTTTTATCTGATAGAGCAGCGGGAGAAGATTGAGCACCTTCTGTAGGTTCAATTGCCGAACCGGGTACTGCTTGACTGTGAACTGACTTTGGATACTTAACCTGGATTTTATGACTACTGTAGCGATAAAAGTGGACGTCGATACCTACGCCGGTACCCGTGACGGGGTGCCGCGTCTCCTTGACATTCTGGAGCGAGCCGGCATCAAGGCGACTTTCTACTTTTCAATGGGTCCGGATAATTCAGGCAAGGCGATCCGCCGGATTTTCACTCGGAAAGGATTCCTGCAGAAGATGCTGAGGACCGGCGCTCCGGGTGTCTACGGCATCAGGACGATGCTCT
>JAQUCU010000124.1 GCA_028686055.1 Desulfuromonadaceae bacterium | reverse complement strand
CCAGATGGATTCACCAGCACGGAGCACGAGCGGCAAATGAATGCGTGGAGCTGAACTGCTCCGGCCTGCGTGGTGAAATGCTTGCGCGCGAAATTTTCGGGAACGTCAGGGGAGCCTTTACCTCTGCCGACAAGGACCGAAAAGGACTGCTCGATATTGCCGACCGTGGGACACTGTTCCTGGATGAAATAGGCGACATGGGAATCGACGTTCAAGCGCAATTCCTCAAAGTACTGGAGGATAAAAGCTACCGCAGGCTCGGTGACGTAAAACTTTTGCGAAGTAATTTCCGACTGATATGCGCGACGCATCATGATCTGGATTCTTTGGTCAGTTCCGGTCGGTTTCGCCAGGATCTTATGTACCGGATCAACACGATTACAATTTATTTACCCCCGCTCAGAGAGCGGATGGACGACCTGCCGGCGCTGGTCGCTTTTCTGCTCCAGTCGCTAGGTTCAAATTCAACGGTTATTTCTGACGATATTATGAAAACGCTGCGTGACTACCCCTGGCCCGGCAATATTCGCGAACTGAAAAATGTTCTCGAGCGGGCTTTGCTGCTCACCCCACACGATGCAAAGCTTCGTCAGGTTCACTTCTCAAGTCTTATACAGAATCGCCCTCACCTGCCGACACCAAACCGGCGGACGGTTCAGGAAGTTGAAAAAGAGCATATCAGAGCAGTTCTTGACCAGACAGGCGGCGATATCGAAAAGGCAGCAAAAAGCCTCAATATTTCACGAGCCACGCTTTATCGCAGACTTAAAAAGAGTCACGAGTAAAGACCGCTGTTCATTCTCATCCCGTTTATCTCATATTGAGACATATTCTCACCCGAAGGGCAAGCCAGCCTTACATATCCCGACAACCGGCCAATTTCGCTAGCTTAAATAACTAATTGTTTCGGCACGTTTCTTGATTAATAAAGCGATATAATGTGTTCTCACGAGTCCAAATACACATCACCGCATGGTGAAGCTGCAGAGCCTGAAACTCACAGAGTTTTGATCGTGGATGATGAACCGGCTATCTGTTTTGCCTACCGTAAACTGTTTGAAAGTGAGCGGTTTGCTTTCGACATCTGCGAAGATGTTGATGCAGCAATTGATTTTTTAAAAACAAAGGATTACTTCGCCGTCATTTCAGACTTACGTTTTGCAGGCGTTGATAATGAGGACGGAATTCGTTTGGTGTCTGCTGCTCGAAAAGAGCTTCCTCAGACCGAAATAATCCTTGTCACAGGATATGGCAATGACGAGGTAAAAAAGACAGCACTTGCTCTTGGAGCTTCCCACTACTTTGAAAAACCAACTAATCCTTCCTTGATTCTGTCACTGTTGCGGGCGCTGCATCTGGTAGCAGACAAGCGCGAGACAGCCGAATATTTCAAGAGATTGTCATCGCACAAAAGTTGCACATAGCATCTATATTTCCACTAATCATGAAGGCGCTATCAAGGAGGCTGCCCAATGAAACCATTCATAACACCAAAAATATTACGATTTGCTACGAATGTCACCGCTTTTATCGCGCTACTGTTCACAAGCGTAACACTGCATGCTGCTGAACCTGCTTCGATGAACGAAGAGCAAAAGACACTGTATGCCATTGGACTTTCCATAGCTCGCTCACTATCCGTTTTTGATCTGACAGCAGCAGAGTTTGGCTATGTCAAGCAGGGGCTAACGGATGCCGTTTCAGGGAAAAAGGGTGATATTGAACTAACCTCCTATAACGGCAAGATCCAGGAGATGGCCAGAACCCGCCGCAGATTATTGGGAGATAAACAGTCCAGTGCCGGCAGGGATTTTCTTAAAAAGGCTGTCACAGAAAAAGGAGCGATCAAGACCTCCTCCGGGATGGTCTATACGATACTCGTGGAAGGAAAGGGAGAATATCCCAAGAGTACCGACGTCGTAAAAGTTAATTATCGCGGGACACTGATCGACGGCAGAGAATTTGACAGTTCCTACAAGCGCGGTATACCGCTGGAGTTCAAGCTTGATAACGTCATCAAGTGTTGGGTCGAGGGGGTTCGGAAGATGAAGCCGGGCGGAAAGGCCAGACTCGTCTGCCCGCCGAACCTTGCATATGGCGATAATGGCGCCGGTGAACTGATTCTGCCTGGTGCAACACTGGCATTTGAAGTTGAGCTGCTGGAGATCAAACCGGCAGCAGAAGTCAAGCTTGACAGCTCGAAATCTGCCCGACCGGCTGCAACGGTAAAAAAATAACACGAGTACGCCTACCAGGCGGCATAAGACCATAACAAGAGACCACTGGGTGCCTATGAAAAGACTATCCACTTTAATCACGCCGCTCGTGCTGTCAATTCTCATGGCAGCAGTCCTGCCGGCCACACCGGTTAAGGCCGAAACGGTAAAATATAAACGTACCCTGGAGAGATATATCATTCCGGATCTTGCCCTCATAAACCAGGATGGTAAGAGGGTGCGGCTTCGGTCTATTTTGAAAAGCGATACGCCGGTTATCGTAGACTTTATCTACGGCACCTGCACCACCATCTGCCCGGTACTTTCAGCCGGTTTCACCAACCTGCAGAGCAAACTTGGCGCCACCGGCCAGAACGTCCGACTGGTGTCTATCACCATTGACCCCGAAAATGATTCACCTAAGGTTATGAAAGATTATCTTAAACGCTTCCGCGCCAGACCGGGGTGGGACTTTTTGACCGGCAGCCGGGCTGACATTGACGTAGTAATGAAAGCCTTCAACGCTTATATACCTGACAAGATGTCGCACTATCCGTTAAACATGATTCTCGTGCCCAGAGATGGCAGCTGGGTCCGCCTGTTGGGCATTATGAGCTCCCGGGAGTTTCTGGAAGAGTACCAGAGAGTGGCAGGAAAACGATGAGACTCAACTTGATTTCTAAAGATATTACCGTATCCCAGAGCGTCTTTTCCCTGTTTTTTCCGGTCTCATTGATAATCATAGTTGTCAGTCTGGTACTTCTCCACCCGTTTAACATCGCTGCAGCCGTCAGCAACCCTGCCGCCACCCACCTATCCAAACCGGAAATCATGCGGCTGGGGGAGCGAATGTATCGTGACGGAGTTCTTCCCTCCGGTGACCCTGCCCCGGCCTTTATCCGTGGGGATGTGGAGGTTGACAGCAGAGCCTTTTCCTGCTCCAGCTGCCATCTCCGTGCCGGACTTGGTTCATTTGAGGGCGGGGTTGCCACCCCGCCTACAACTGCAAGCAAACTCTACAAGCCCTACCGCCGGCCACCTTCCATAGGAGACATCCCCGACCGTGCCGGACGTTATACCTATTCCAAAACTGTTTTGGAACGTCCTGCCTACACCCGTGAAACCCTGGCAAAAGCTCTACGTTTCGGCACCGATCCTGCCGGTCAGATATTTAATGATATAATGCCACGCTACCCCCTTGATGATTCAGATATGGATATACTTATCAGCTATTTGGAATCTCTCTCATTAGCCCCTTCGCCTGGAGTCAGCAGCAGAGAATTCAGATTTGCAACAATTATTACTGATGATGTTAATCAGGAAGATCGTCAGGCTCTGCTACAGTCTCTGCAGAGTTTCATTGACCAAAAAAACCATCAACTGGCCCTGTATAATGATTTTGTGAAGTTTGGCTATACCCCGACAATTGATATGAAATACTCCTTTAGTCAGGCATCCATTGATGTCTGGGAGTTGAAAGGGAATTCCAAGACCTGGCAAGGCCAGCTTGTATCATACAATATCAGTAAGCCTGTTTTTGCCATACTGGGTGGCATATCCAATAAAAGCTGGCAGCCGATCCACGATTTCTGTGAGGCACAACGTATTCCATGCCTCTTCCCGATAACTGACTTGCCGGTAGTATCCGCAACCGGATGGTACACGTATTATTTTAACAAAGGATATGGCCAGGAAGGGGAAGCGGTCGCCCGCTATCTCCATCGTCTGGAGAACCTTCCAGTCGAAACTCCAATTCTCCAGATTGTCCAGGATTCACCAGCAGGCAGGGCGCTGGCTGCCGGTTTTGAAGGTAGCTGGCATGAACTGGAGCGTCCTGCCGTGACCACCTTGACGCTTACAGCACAGCAACTTCACGATCAAACTTCATTAAATAAGCTCCTGAAAAAACATAAGCCTGCGGTGCTGTTGCTCTGGACAGACGCTGGACCGCTGCCGAACCTGACTACACTAGTCGCTGGTCTGGCACTTCCGGGGAAAGTGTTCATATCATCCGGCTATATGGGCAATAAAACTGCAAACATCCCTGAAACCGTTCGCAGCAGGGTCTATATTACCTACCCATACCGCCTTTCACCCTATGTCGGTACGAGGGATAGCGCTTATGACGCCACGATACCCACGCTTTCCAGCGCTAAAGATTTTGGTGACCGCAGAATCGCATCCAGAACAACCGCCATGCTAAAGCAGACTCTTTTGCGCGGATTGAATCTGCTCTTCGACAACCTGTACCGTGATCATCTGCTTGACATTATGAGTACGCAGATGGACCAGATAGTCCGAGATTATGAACGGCTAAGTTTTGGTCCCGGACAGCGCTATGCTTCAAAAGGATGCTACATAATTCAACTCGGTGCGGGTGCCAACCCTGCGCTACTGCCGCGTAGTGAATGGGTTATACATTGAGCACAGGTAGCCTCCGATCCTCACTGATAAAAATACTTGAGACAAAATCTCATTTTGAGACTGTTTCGACCAATCAGCAGCCTTCTCCTGACAGAAGCACGTCCTGATTTCAGCATAATAACACCACCATATCTTTTGGCATGGCATTTGCGAAAACACTCGAAATAGTCAACAACGTAACGAGTTAGTATTAATTTATATTCATATTACACAATATTTACTATATCGAAGACGTAAAACAGAGCAGCTAAAGGAGACCGTATGAAAAGCCAGAAACTTATCAGCGCCGGAATAGTTGTAATGATGACAGCACTGCTGCCACTGGCAGGAGGAAGCGTATTTGCTGCCAATGAAACCAGCATAAAGCCGGAATTGGCCGCCAAGAAGGAAATGGTCCGTAAACAGCGTGAACAACGTATTTCACCGGCTAAGCGGAAGGCAGCAGTAGAAGCACTCAAAGCTGAAAGAATGAAAGTTTACCAGGCTAAGAAGGCTGTCCAGCAGTCCAATCCGGACATCATCAACAATAAATAGCCAGACATTCCGCAATAGGAGGGAACATGAAGATTCAGAGAAAGGTCAATTTGTGGAATTACTGGCTGATGTTAATCGCAGCGTGTGTCATAACCACCCCTAACCTTGCCGGCGCGGCCCCTCTCGCTCAGATTCCGACCAGCCCCATAACAGGCTATCTTGCAGCAGGTGAGGCAACACGAACTCCGGATTACTATACGACGGCCAACTGGGCAAACAGCCCGCCATTGGCTAAATTCGTCGACACCCTCCCCGGCCTCGGAAGCGGAAAGTCAAACAATCTCGGGCAATATCTTACGGTTGCCAAACCTGACATAACCACCTATCCCGGATCAGATTATTATGAAATAAATCTGGTGGAGTACAAAGAGCGGATGCACTCTGATCTGCCAGCCGCAGGGACCTTGCTGCGCGGCTATGTTCAGGTCAACCTTGGCACAAACATCTCGCCCGGCACGATGCCAAGCCAAAATTTATGCGGTGCAGACCGGCATGCATGCACATCAGCCGACACGGCTCCCGGCACCGGTATAACCCCGGATACGGTCCATTATCTGGGACCTACTATAATTTCTGAAAGGGACCGGCCGGTTCGCATCAAGTTCACCAACAGACTCCCGTTCGGACCGGCTGGTGACCTCTTTATCCCGGTCGACACAACTGTTATGGGCGCAGGTTCAGGACCGGCAAATCAGGGTGCAAAACGTGGAGAGGGGACCGATTGCGACAATACTGCCGACGGCAATACCTGTGCCAGTTACACCCAAAACCGTGGTCTCATACACCTGCATGGCGGTCGCACCCCATGGATCAGCGACGGCACTCCACATCAGTGGATTACCCCGGTTGAAGAGAACACCCCGTTCACTAAAGGTGTCAGTTTTCAGAATGTCCCTGACATGCCAGATCCTGGTGACGGCTCGATGACCTACTACTACACCAATCAGCAGAGCTCACGGTTAATGTTCTACCACGACCACTCATGGGGCATCACCCGGCTCAACGTGTATGCAGGCGGTGCCGCCGGGTACCTGATCACCGACAAGTATGAGCAGGACCTTATCACACGAGGGCTAATTCCTCCCGACCAGATTCCTCTGATTCTCCAGGATAAAACCTACGTTGATGCAACACCGGTTGCCCATCCGGTGTCCGGAGTGACAACACCTAAGATTCGTGTTACCGACCCTCTGTGGAACTGGGGGAGTTCTGCTGCCGTCAACGGAGTGCGGGCGCCGGTAACAGGTGATCTATGGCTCCCGCATGTCTATATGCCGGCCCAGACTCTTGCTGCAGGGTTCGGCGGAGTCAACCCCTTTGGTCGCTGGATGTATGGCCCCTGGTTCTACCCTGCAACAGTCGTAACCAAGGGACCGGTAGCAAATCCTTATTATGATTCGAATTGCAGCAGTGCTAACCCACTGGAGCTGGCTCTATGCGAGACGCCAGGACAGCCGCCGCTAATCCCGGGGACACCTAACGTCTCAATGGGGATGGAAGCGTTCCAGGACAGTGCTGTAGTCAACGGCACGGCTTTCCCTTCACTAACCGTTGACCCACGGGCCTATCGCTTCCGCATCCTTAATGCCGCCAGCGACCGTTTCTTTAACCTGTCGTTCTACCAGGCCGATCCAACCCAGATAAGCCCTGACTCCAGGCTGCAAGCAATCGGGCGTTCAAACAAGACCGAAGTAAAAATGCTGCCGGCATCGGCGGAACTGGCATCTCAATACAATTGGCCGGCGCTGTGGCCGGTAGACGGACGCGAAGGCGGAGTGCCCGATCCGGCATTCAAGGGTCCGGATTTTCTTCAGATCGGCACGGACAGCGGCTTTCTCCCACAACCGGTTGTAATTGAACCGCAGCCAATCACCTATAATATTGACCCAACCGCCTTTTGGGTCGGCAATGTCGACAAAATGGGGCTCGCCGTCGGCCCTGCGGAGCGGGCTGACGTTATCGTTGATTTCAGCGCGTATGCCGGCAAGACTCTAATACTCTACAACGATGCTCCGGCTGCCTGGCCTGCCGGGGTTGCAGGCTACGATTATTATACCGGCGCACCGGACATGAGAGAATCCGGCGGGTACGGCACCGGTGGTACATTCAATCGTGTGTATGGCGTCTGGGAAAACGGTACGGGGCCATTAGTCGGGTATGCCCCTAACACCCGCACCGTCATGCAGGTAATAGTGCGACCGGCTGGGAGCACAGTTGATGGCGCGTATTCCTTCAACAAGGCCAACCTGGAGAAAGAATTTACATCGGCAGCTCCGGTAACTGCGATAAACCCTGCCCCGACAAAGACCCTTTTCGAACGAGCACAGGAACCGATTATTGTCGGCCAGGCCGCTTACAAAGATGCCTATCCAAACTCCTATTTCCCAACCAACTTTCCGTGGGAAGGTATAAACCAGATCAATGATCAATTCCTTAAATTTGTAACCATTGCCGGTGAAGAGGTAGTTGTTCCGACGGAACCAAAAGGTATTCACGATGAGATGGGCGCATCCTTTGACCCGGTCTATGGCCGCATGAGCGGCAATCTCGGCATGCAGCTGCCAAATCCAACGACACTCACGGCAAACTTGATTCTGTATGGTTTTTCCGATCTGCCGACAGAAACCATTAACAACTCAACCCAGTTAAATGTCACGGTAATTCCGGGCACCACCAACCTGGCCGATGGCACCCAGATCTGGAAGATCTCGCATAACGGTGTCGATACCCACCCTATTCATTTTCATATTTTCGATGTACAGCTGATCAACCGTGTAGGCTGGGATGGACAAATACTACTTCCCGAACCTAATGAACTGGGATGGAAAGATGTGGTCAAGATCAGCCCACTTGAAGACACCATAGTTGCAGTGCGTCCACGCACACCGGCACTCCCTTTTGGCATTACCAACAGTCTGCGCCCTCTCAATCCTGCCATCCGCCTTGGTTCTACAATGGGCTTCAACAGCGTCGACTGGACAACCGGTTTGGCAAGGACCCCCGTAGTAACCAACATTATGTATAATTTTGGTTGGGAGTACGTCTGGCACTGCCACATCCTGAGCCATGAAGAGATGGATATGATGCGCCCGATTGTTGTAAATTATATTGCTACGATACCGCCGGCTTTTACCGCCAAAGCGACATCAAATGGTGGAAATGTTGATATCACATGGAACGATCCGACACCTGTAATTGCAACAGATTACTCCACATTTGGCAACTCCGCCAACGAAGTTGGTTTCAACGTTTACAGATCAATAAACGGCACAGACTTCACCAAGGTGAACAGCACAAATCTGCTGGCTAACAGTACCAGCTATACCGATACTTCTCCGGTAGCCGGAGCTGTCTACAAGGTGGAAGCATTCAATACTGCAGGCTCCACATACTCACCCGTAGTCGCCCTGATTTCGGTTTCTGTTGCCACCACCAACGGCCCAACATTCACCGCACCGGCTACGGTCAATCTAGAGGCAACGATAACAGCACTCCCGACCGGAGTAACGATAACCGGGGTCGAATTCTACAGCGGCACAACTCTCATCCACACATCCCCTGCCAACCCCGCGGTACCGTACACATTCAGCTGGACCGCCACAGCAGGAGGAACTTACAGCATCACAGCCAAAGCTACCGACAGCCTTGGCGGAATCACTGTTTCAATCCCGATAGACGTAGCGGTAACCGGAACAATAGCGGCCGACTTCACCGCCACCGGTTCAGCAAACGGTGCCGACATAGGCTACTGCGAGACAGTAACCTTTACCAGCACCGCCAACACAAATGTTACCGGTTGGAGTTGGTCGATCAATGGCACCAACCCACAGACCCAGGTTGTCAACTCTGCACCGCTGAAAACGGGCATCTACCCGGTTACACTTGGCGTAATAAACAATGTTACCGGAGAAACCGCTCAGGTAACTAAGAATGTTACGATCGTCAACCATAACCCGACAGCAATCACCGGTGGCCCTTACACA
>JAQUCU010000123.1 GCA_028686055.1 Desulfuromonadaceae bacterium | reverse complement strand
AGAAAGGGCCAGCCTGTTTTGGCTGGCCCCTCTGTTTGAGTCACGTAGCGGATGCTCCTGGAACTTTTACCGGTTCACGGTTAAAGAAACGATCAGGGGATTCTGACCAGAGGTATATTACCGAGGTCTGTTGCCTGTCCCTGATTCACACTTACCGCTGAAGATGAATAGAGGCGGAATCCGTTCGCCGATATGAATGTCTTGTACGAGATCGTTGAGGAACTGGGTGGGACGAATACTGCGAACGGGGCCTGCCATGCGCCGCTCGTATAGTTGGAGAAGATTCGCCCTGTCGCAATCGGATCAGTGTCATTGACAGCACCGCGCTGTTTGACGGAAACAGTTGCGCTGGACCAGTCCTTGAACGTTGAGAAGACCGTCCCGGAGATCGAGCCGAACTGGGTAAGTATGTCAGACATCCGCACAAGCCGTATTCCGGTCGGTTTAAAGTTATAGTCACCGTTTCCCCGCGCAACAATAGCGGTATTCGGATCGAAGTCGATCATTATTGCGTTGATTACGCCCGGTTTGATCTCGAGCGGGCCAAGGATTTTCAGGCCGGACTGCTGCCCGCTGGGTGTAGTGAGCGGGATCGGTGTATTGCTGGTATCCGAGTTAAGCACGAGGTAGTTTACCGGAGGCTGCTGGCCAGTGGGGTTAGGTGCAAGAATCAGGCGGATCTGGCTGTAGCTTCCTGCCGGAAGGACAACCTCTCCCAGCGCCTCCTGCACAAACTGCAACTGCATGACATCGACGACCTTTGGCGTTGCAAATTTCACCACAACGGGCAGTCCCGGATCATTATCCGGGGCGTTTTCCTTGCCGGCAGGCACCACCCGTATTTCACGTATACTGATGACGACGCTTTTGAACTGATCACTCATCTTGTCGGTGATGGCGAGTTTCAGTGTCCCTGTGGAGGCTGTGCTGCCGCCACTGCTTCCGCCGCACCCCTGGAGAAGAAACAGTGCAAATACTGCAGCCGCCATGACCAATGATACTTTCATTACTGACAGTGCTTTCCTTACCATGTTGCCCCCTTTTCCCGGGCTTTCAAATAAAAAGCCGGGCTGCTGAAATATAGTGATATTTCGGCAACCCGGCTGTCTTTTGTAAGACCCTGTGGGCTTTCCGCCCCACCCTCGCGGGTGGTTTAGTATTATCGTGTATCATCTATGTGGTGTTTAAATCTATACCAAACAACCGCCTGAAGTCAACTCTGTAAATCGCAGCAGGTACTACCCGAAAGTCCACAGGTTCTCGACAGAATAATCTTACGCTTTCCGGCCTTGTATTATCCCAGCCCCATTGGGAAGATCGAGTTCGAGCCGCTGCACATCAGACAATCCTGCTTCCGTTACCATGGCAACAAGCTCCTGTTCGGAATAAGCCTGCCCGTTTTCCGTCCCCAACAGCATGTTGAGGGAAAAAAGAGCGGGAAACTGCGGGCCGTCTTTGGCGTCATCAAGTATAAATTCCTGTACCATCAGGATGCCGCCAGGATTGATGGATGCCGCTGCCTTGCGCAGAAGCGCGGTGCATGCATCATATCCATCACTATGGAGGACGTGAGAAACCCAGACAGCGTCAAAACCGGTCGGCAGCGGGTCGGTATGGTAGTTGCCGGAAGTAAAGCCGATCCTCGGAGCCAGGTCAAAGCGGGCGATGGTCCTTTCGGCAAACGGACGCGTAGTGGGAAGATCATAGACAACGGCGGTCAACTGGGGGTTGGCGATACAGAAATGGATCGCATAGGTTCCCGGGCCGCCGCCCAGATCCAGGAGAGTACGACATTCCGACAGGTCGACTGACCGGGCGACACCCGGCGCCAGCAGGCTTGCCAGATTAAACATCCCCATCAGGAAACTTTCCCTGACGGTCTCGTCGTCATCGTGCGAGACGCTTTCCCGAACCGTGCGGCCAGTTGTTACCGCTTCGTCCAGGCGGGCCCACCCGGACATCAGATGATGATGGTGCATGATGATATGCCCCAGATAGCCGGGAGATGTTTTTGAAAGACAGCCTGCCGCAAACAGTGTTGCAACATACAGGTTGCCCCGTTTTTCCAGCAGACCAAGGGCCGAGAGTGCGTCCAGCAGCATTCCTGTAGCGCGGGCATCGGTGTGTCGCAGCTGAGCGACCTCCGCAGCGGCGCGTGCAACACCGTCCAGCACACTGAAAAAATCGAGTTTGACGGCGGCATGCAGTGCGCAGGTGCTCCAATACCCTCCGGACATCTGGAGAAGATCCGGCATTGTCCATTCTGTTGCTTTCATGATTCACCTCCCGAATATGAAGTACTCTACGGTTTTCATCTACCATGATGACCGCCGACAGCGCCAACGCAGATATTCGCCATCATAGCGCAGAACAGGTGACCTCGGATATCAATAATTGGTGCACAAACAGAGAGGGGAGCCTGTAGGTAACACTTAATGTTGACAGCATTCGTCCCGGTCTGGGAACCTGCGACAACATAATCCGAAATAATGTTCGTCAGATAGTCGCTTTACCTGGATCGTGAAATCTCCGATAACGGTCCGAAGCAACTGTCATCACCGGCACTTGGACAAGATGTTAAAAATGGCAATTAACCGATTATTATTGATCATATGCATGTTTTTAATTAGTATCAACGCAGATAGCAGCCTGTCATCGCTTGTGGAATTCTGATAAAAGGAGTCTCAATTGACGAAAAAAACCATTCTGCTTGTTGACGATACCCGCCTTTTTATTGAGCAGGAAATCAGTTTATTAAACAGGTCTGACTTTGAAGTACTGGTTGCGGATAATGGCGTCGAAGCATCTAAAATAATTGCCGAAAAAAAACCGGATATAGTTTTCATGGACCTGTATATGCCGGGCATGAATGGAGACAGGTGCTGTCGCACTATAAAATCTGATAAAAACCTATGCCACATACCGATAATCATGGTTATACAAGGCACGAATCAGGATGATTTTGAACGATGCTGGCAGGCAGGATGTGACGATATTGTTGTTAAGCCAATCAATGAACATTTATTTATGGCTCAAGTAAAGAGATATCTAAACATCCAACTGAGAAAATCCCCACGGTACTCAACACGTCTGCGTATTCTGTATAATTCTGATATCTATCCCGACAGGATTCTCTCCAATTACTCCGTCAACCTGAGCACAGGCGGAATGTTCATTGAGACCGATGACCTTCTGCCGGTTGGCAGTCCGCTGAATATTGAATTCATATTGCCCAAAGACGGCAGGGTTATAAAATGCTCCGGGAGAGTTTCCTGGCTGAATGCTCCTGACGCTATAATAAAACAGGACCTTCCCGCCGGTATGGGGCTGCAATTTATTAATTTATCTTTGGATGATATGGACTCTCTTCGCAATTTCATAAAAAAACAGACTCTAACGGCAGATTGGTAACATTAGCAAATTTGAGTGTGGTATCCCATCCTTAGGCGACAAAAACAACGTACTGGTCACGTCCCAGCTGCTTGGCGGCCATCATGGCCATGTCAGCCCTGCCGATCAGGTCGGAACTAACCATCCCGGGCAAGAGGGACATTGATGCAACCCCGATGCTGACCGAACACCCCCCACGTTTCAGCCCGATTGGCATCTCAATCTGCCGGACAGCGCACAGAATTTTTTTTGCAAGCAGTTCAGCACCATCCAGTGCGGTGTCGGGAAGTACAGCGGCAAATTCCTCGCCGCCCCATCGACAGACCATGTCCAGCGGACGGTGAAGACAACTCTCGATCGCGCCCGCTACACGCTTAAGAACGGTGTCGCCAATGTCGTGACCATAGGTGTCGTTGATTTTCTTGAAATGGTCGATATCAATAAATAATACACTTATTACGGAATGGTTGCGGACAGTATGGCGCCTCAGACGCTCGTATTCGTTATCGAAGGCGCGGCGGTTTGGAAGTCCGGTTAGTGGATCGCGAAGGGAAATCGCGGTTACGTCCATCAGGGCAGTGGTGCGACGATACAACATAAACAGTAAAACGGCCGTCAGAAGCATGAATATGGTCAGCCTAATCAACGAAATTCTGACTTCATCCCCCCAGGGCTTCATATAATCATGAGTATTCAGACCTGCCACAAGATGGAAAGGAAGCGGGGCCAGCCGTCGGTATGTAACCGCATGCTCGATGCCGTCCGCCCCGGATCTGATGTGATAACTTACGCTGGTGAGCTTCGAATCAACAGCTGCCTGTAGTTTAGTCGAGAAACCCTTGGCGCCGATACTCCCGGCTTCCGTATCCAGTGCCGGATAGCGCACGATCACTCCCAGGCTGGAATCACGCAGCACCACAACGCCATGTGAGCCGACTCCTGAACTGGCAAGCAGATCGCCAAAACAGGTGATCGGCGCCCCCGCAACAACAACGCCGGCAAACGACCCGTCGGGATGGTTGTAGCGCCGTGAAAACGGGATGACCCATCGTTTGATAACGGTGCCAAAAACCGGATTTGAAACGATCAGACCTTTGCCCGGGTTATCACGGTGGCTGATAAAATAATCGCGGTTACTATAGGACGGATGTTCACGACGGCTAACACCTTCGCCGTAGAGAACCTGGCCGTTGACATTGGCTATTCGCACTTGTGACAAATCACCAAGAACCGGCTTGGTGGCCTTCAGCAGACGGTCAACCTCATCTTTGTTCAGGCTGCGGCTTCTACGCAATTGGCTCTCAAGGTCGTAGACCACCATTTGCAGCGCTGTGTCGATCCGCAATGCGCTGGTATTGATACTGTCGCCCAGCATTTGTGTGATGTTCTGTGTGGTTTTAATCGCAGCCGCTTCCGTGCGCACATAGCTCTGATGCAGGACAAATACAAAAGCCGACACTGCGGTGAAATTGAGTATAACGAATGTCCAGACAAACGGCGCCAACGAGATTGTTTTGGGGTTCTGGTTGGTTTTACTCATCAGTTAAACTCCACTCACTGGTTATTCCCTCCTGGTTGAATCTCAAACACATCGACAGCCAGCGTTTCCTCTGAAAAACGGCGTACTAGCGGCATAAAACCCTGAAAATCCGAACGCAGGTCATCAAAGTGCCGTTCCAATTCCACTTCACCACCTGCCAGTGGGTTGGGCCGCAACACCCTCCGGGACATTCGTTCCAGCGCCCTTCCAATACCGTTTACCTCACCATACGACGGCAAGAGTTCCTCGAAGATTATCGGCACAAGTTTTTGCAAACGCTCAGGAAGCTCTTCCTGGTACAGGGTGATGATTGCTCTCGTCCTAACAAGATAATCACTAAGTGGTTCATCCGACCAGTTGCTCCACTCTGTAACAAGGAAATGATCATAGAACAGGTCAATCATCACACCGCGATACAGTCCGTAGTATGAATCCAGACGCCGCCTGCTCTGTTGAAACAGCTCCGAACGGCTGGCAAAAGAATCTATTCGACGGTGAAGGTTAATCCCCAGTTGGATGCGCTCGGGGAACCTTTCAGCCAACGGGCCTTTGACAAAGTCTCCCATGAAGTTGCCGACCAAAATTTGATCATCATCTCCGGAGAGCAGCATGTGAAAGAGAAAGTTCATGGGATGGCCTGCGATTGGAAGTTATGGGTCTGAGTTGAAACGTCCCGGACGAATGGTCAAAGACCCGCTCAATGAACGTTACACAACTGTTCCGGTCTGCCAATATAACGGTAGATGATCGGGTTCCGTATTCGTGGTTATCGATGAAAATCGGCGAGAGCATCCTTTCCCGTTCGAGACTTATCCCGGTATCAGGTAGCAGTTTTTCGGCAAACGGGACATGATCAGATAATGCCACTAATATCTGTTCTGGATCAACGGCCTTCTGCAGAATGATAGTTTCATTTATTGATCCACAACTGATTTAGCGTTTTGATTTCCATTGCTTCAGACGTATCAATAAAACTTGCTGCGCAGTGGCTCAAAGAGATACTCTAAGCCATTTACTTTGATATCGTAAACCGACCGGAGCATTTCACCAAGCTTTCCTGCAGGAAACCCTTCCCCTGCCATCCACACGACATAGTGTTCAGGCAGATCGATCAAAAGTTTCCCTTTGTGAATCCCGTATGGCATACGCATATTTGCCAATGCTATCAGGTCGTCAACGTTGCCGGCTGATTCGGTGCAAGGTCTTAATGTATCTTCGTTCATAGCACTTAAGCCTCCCGAACCGAAAACCGCGTATACGCATCAATCCTCTTGACATCGACACTGCCAGAATTGCCGTCAGGATAAATCTCTGTACCCAGATAATTCAATTCATCCGGTTCCAAATAGTGAGGGACCTCCGTCCACCATCCTTTGCAGCTGTTGCCGGAACCATCGCTCCATCGGTAACCACGCTGTTTCAGGATATCCTTCTTGTCATATGGTGCACCAACAGCACAGATCCTGGAGGTCAGCTCTTCAGACTTTTCCAGCAACGTCTTGAAGATCGGTGTCTCTGTAACTGGAAAATTCCCCAAAAGCAAACCCAGTAAACCTTCAGCATCATCCTGAGCACGGTGAGCATTGATAGTATACCCGCCGCACTTATACAACAAATATTCCAGTGTACGTGAGCTGATTCGTTCTTTACCCCAATCTATTTGTGACACTGTGCAGGCCCACGGCAGTCTGGAAAATGCCGGGTAGCGGTTTTCAACAAACTTACGGTCAAAAGCAGAGTTGTGGGCGATCACGAGACTTGCCCCATCAGCGAGTTCCATGACTCGATCATCGTCAAATGTTTGGCCGGCGACCATTGCGTCGGTAATGCCGGTAATATCAATGATCTCTTTTGGAAGTCGGCAGCCTGGATCTTCAAAGCCGTCATAAGTATCAGTAATCCGGATTATAGCCGCCGTCATGGGGTCATATTCAAAAGCGACTATTCCCAGTTCAATGACCTTGTTCTCGGCGTGATTCAGGCCGGTGGTTTCGGTGTCGATGCATAGTCCGATTTTTGCTCCTTGAACTTTCTTCCGGGTAAAGCGAGGGTCTCGTTCCAGGTCCAACTTACGCAGAACGGTATACTCTCCCGTAGCATGCAGAGCAGTTATTGCGATCTCCGCCTCCAGACTGTTCATTGGCTCTTCGCGGTAGTTTCTTGTATTTGATTTCTTCATCTGTTTTCTCACGATCTTATAGTTAACATATGGTGCGATTAGTAAGATGATAACGTGGCAACAGACTGATGACCCAAACCATCAAGGGTACAAACAAGTAATATCAAGCGTGTGACACGGTTATTATGGTGTACGCCACGGTTACATATAGCAACAGACTGAGCGGATGTGTCAAAGCTATCTTGATGTCCTGCCAGGAAGGCATACATGCTGCTGCACACGCGTAGAGGACCACTACGATCAAATACTCCGGCACCCATACAGGTCTTATATCCCATAATACCATCGAGTAATACCCGATCACTGACCACCCGAGTGGTGCCAGCGATGTTGGGGCTGCCGACAGGAGTGTAGGGACTGAGCTCACCCCCCCGAGTATCCACCCATTTCCTGACCTTCTTGGCCAGACGCTAAATGATGAAGGATGCCCTCCAGTAATGAAGGCGGCCACAAAATGAGACACCTCGTGCATGATGGTGAAAGGCAGACAGTACAGAATCGCAATAAACGATCCGGATGCAGATATGCGTCGGTGAATGGCTCCCATAACTACTGAGACAATCATAAATCCAATGATGTGCGGTGTGCTATACATTTCACATCCAGCGCCAATCTGACAGGTTCATTATATTAGTGTGTGCTTATCTTACAGATGGTTATTCCGAGCTGTTCAGGCAAGTTTTACTACAATACCAGCTACATGGCAACGCTGAAAGCGGGCTCCAGCACATGTTGAAACTTCCCCTATAAATCTGTAGGCTTGCAAACGTTTCTGTGAATTCCGGGTAGAGTAGAGAGCAGGTTTCACCCTGCCCTCTACCCTACCCAAAACCATCGAACGGTGTCCAACCGTGTGGTTGGGAATCGCATTTTCAACTCATTCCACTTTAAAGGGTTCTTAATTGCGCCTTGCTTCATTCAGGCGATACAGCACCCACCCACCCCAAATGAGCGCCGCAATCATCAATACTACGCCGCAGCCAAACGATATCCGTGCGATGGCATGGTCGTACTGCATCAAGCCCATGCGGGTGAGAATAATCTCCCAGTCGTGATAATCCTCTACTTCGCTCCCGGTAACCCCGCCAAGCAACATCAACTGTCCGGCCCTTGCATCATCCATGTAGGGCGCAATATCCATGAAGCTCTGACCAAGCCACCAGAGGCTGACCGATGCGGCAAATCGATCCGCTTTGAGAATAAAGGAAACTGTTACAGCAAGCGGTACGAGCCACTGTCCGAGAGTTCCTCCCAACACCTGGATAAAATGCCCAAAAGGGGAGAAAATTACATGTCCTGCTTCATGAAAGGGAATATTCACTAGATGCATATATGATTCGGAAAATGTCTCTCCGCTTATAGGGGTAAGCATGAATTTCCCGCCCCAGACCAGAAGAACCACCCACACGAAAAGACGTTCCAGCAACAGTATTGGGCTTTCCTTCTGGGACAGATCCGTAAAGCTTCTCGTCAAACTGTCATTTTCAATAATTTCGCCATTTCCGGAAATGATAGCCTGCTCGCGTGCATATTCAGACGGTGCAGAGTGCAATTTAGCAAAGATAACTCCACAGCGAAGGCACTGTTCGGAGCCATAGGATTGTTCAAATGAACATTTTGGACAGATCATGTTAATGCGTCTCGAATGAGAGATATCCTTGCAAGACCAAAATGGTGAGTATCGTAATAATACGTCGTTGCATAGGGCCTCCAAAACTGTTTTTAAATAGTGCAAATAAAATATCTCAGATGTAGTAGCGACCAACAGGTCTGAGAGTGGCAGAAAATCAAATCCCATTACCCGCGGGCAACATTTATGGCACGGGCCACGATCATCGCAACGATTGCCAAGGACATGGTACTTTCGACTCCCATAACTAGTTTGACTCGCTTCGAATATGGCATAGCGTCGGTCGGTGAGAACGCGGTTGCGGCCGTGAGCGACACGTACACATAATCGGGGAAAGTCGGTTTCCAGTTGGCTGGGGCCAACCCTTGCTGGTCGGGTTGCTGCTGCGGGAAGACGAGGTCAGGGAAGTCCCGGTAGCCATCGGCACGCACCTAGGGAC
>JAQUCU010000122.1 GCA_028686055.1 Desulfuromonadaceae bacterium | reverse complement strand
GTTTCACCGGTGCCGACGCCCGCGAGATCGGCATCTTCGAAGCTGCCAACGGCGGCACGGTGTTTCTGGATGAAATCGGCGAGATGAACGTACCCATGCAGGCCAAGCTGCTACGTACTATACAGGAAAAGGAGATCCGCCGGGTAGGGGGCAAGGTCAATATCGGATTGGATGTACGCCTGGTCTCTGCCACCAACAAGGAGCTCGAGCTGGAGATAAAAAAAGGGACCTTCCGTGAAGACCTGTATTACCGGCTGAATGTTATCCGCGTCAATCTCCCCCCGCTGCGCGAGCGAGGGAGTGACATCAAGACACTGGCGGAATTCTTTTTGGATAAATACAGCAAGGAAGCAGGAATTAAGATGGACGGCATCTCGAAACAGACGCTGAAGCTGTTGATGAACTACAGCTGGCCCGGCAATGTCCGGCAATTGGAGTCGGTGATCGAACGTTCTATCCTGATGGCCGAAAGCAACTACATCGAACCGAACGACCTTCCGAGCGAGATCACCTCATCCGGTTCACTGGCGGGCGGCATAAATTTCAACCTCCCGGCAGAGGGGATCGATTTCGAGGCGCTCGAAAAAGGGCTGATCATCAAGGCGATGGAACGGGCAGAATGGGTGATCGGCAAGGCTGCGCCGCTCCTCGGAATGAGTTACAAGACCCTGCAGTACCGCCTGGACAAGTTTGAGATCGTGCGCCCGGATAAAAAGGCACGGTAGGAGCCAGCCCTGACAGACTGGATGAGTGCGTATACGAAGTTGTTTTCTGCCAAAGAGCGCAGCAAACAACTTCCAACGTACTAAAAAGGATACCCCAGTCCGACAAATATCGCCGGCCCGTCCTTGCCGACTCCCATATCCACCCTGCCGATAATATTCGGACGTACGATCGCCCGGAAACCGATGCCCGGGTTAAACTCGAAGCTGGAAGCTCTTGCCTTGTTCAACGATTCCATCACCGCTCCCAGGTCAATGAATGGTGCCACCTCCCAGTCGGCAGTCACGCCGAACACCTCCCAGCGGAAGAGCCGGATGCGCTCCTCAAGGTTGAAGAGCATGAAGCTGTTGTCGATGAAGCGGTTGCGGCCGTACCCACGCAGGGTGGACTCCCCCCCAAGGATACTCTGCTCCATAAACGGGACATCATCACCAAGCGTCTGGTTGTACATCAGACGGAACACGCTGATGTATTTCCCTTTACTGAGCGGGATGAATCCTTTCGTTTCCACCTCGTAGTGCCGGTAATTGGCCGCACCTCCCAATGCTCTGATTGTCGGCTCGAAGGTAATCCGGGCATAGCCGCCGTAGGTGGGGGTGTCACGGTTGTCAAGCGTGCTGTACGACAGCGAAACCCGCATGGCGTGAGTGGTAAACCCGTCAATACCCGGGACAGTTGCTGAAGAGAACCTGTCCTTGATGTCAGGAACCGACTTAAAAGCTCCCGGACGGATCCGGACGTCTCGATAACGGTCGCCGACTGTAATCTGGTAGTGTCGTCCAAACTGGTAACCGGCGGATATATTATAGCCGAGTTCATCATTGGCATAATTTGTTTCCATCTGCTGCGGACTCTTGGCGTTAAAGCCAAAAAAACGCGAGGAGCCGTCGGACAGTTTAAATATGAACCCGTTAAGCTCAAGCTTTCGATTAAGCTGTGAGGTATCTCTGACCCGGAGCTCGTAATCATGATTTACTCTTTCGGACCTGGAAAGATTAAACTCAAAGTTACTGTCGGGGTTTGGATAAAAAGCGCCATACAAAGAGGCGGTGACGCCGAAATTGCTGTTCTGGGTTATCTGTGGGGCAACAAGGGTAGAGACCTCGTCCCGGCTGTTATGAGCAAGGAATGCCGTCAAGGCACCGGCAGTAACCCCTTCATTAGGACTCGAGGCGATCACAGGCAGCGGAATAGTTACCACTTTTATCGCGTCGGCAGAGGGATCACCGGTCGGCTGCAGGTGCAGATTTTCACGCGGAATGTAGCTGGTGCATCCGGCAAACAGCAGCATACCTGTGCCTAAAACGATACGAGCCGCCCGGATCGGACTGAATGTTGAAGAGGTCTTCATGATAGGCTCTTGTAACACCGGGAGGGCGGCAGTGTCAATCGGCTCGCCGTAATTATACTCCGCAGCTCTGCTGCCTGCTGTCTCGCACGGTTCATTTGTCTTGCTGAATGATCTGTTTTTGCGTAATATTTGCATCCACCGCGCTATTGCCCGGTTGATTTCAACCTTGGAGCTGACATCGTGAGTATATCGGAACAGGTCATAAAAATCGCACAGGATGCCCGTCAGGCATCTCTGGTCATGGCACGTCTTTCAACCACGGTCAAAAACGACATGTTGCTGAAAATGGCCGATGCCCTTGAGATGGCGGCACCTATCCTGATTGCAGAGAACCGGAAAGACCTGGCAGCCGGAGAACTGAAGGGACTTTCAGCTGCGATGCTGGACCGCCTGATGCTGGACGAAGGTCGTATCGGCGGCATCTCCGCTGCCCTGCGCGAGGTTGCCGCCCTCCCCGATCCGGTTGGTGAAGTGACCAGAATGTGGAAGCGCCCCAACGAGTTGATGGTCGGCAAGATGCGCATCCCGCTCGGCACGATCGGGATCATCTATGAATCAAGGCCTAATGTGACCGCCGATGCCGCCGCCATATGCCTCAAGGCCGGCAACGCCGTGATCCTGCGGGGCGGCTCCGAGGCTATCAACTCCAACCTCGCCATTGCCGCGATCCTGCGGGGAGTCCTGAAAGAAATGGATATCCCCCAGGCAGCCCTGTCGCTGATCCCTTTCACCGAGCGCGAAGGGGTGCTGGAGATGCTCAAGCAGGAAGAGTCCATCGACCTGATCATCCCCCGTGGTGGTGAGAGCCTGATCCGCTTTGTTGTTGAGAACTCGCGCATTCCGGTCATCAAACATTACAAGGGGGTCTGCCACATTTTTGTCGACCAGTCAGCCGATTTCGACAAGGCCGAACAGATCATAGTCAACAGCAAAACACAGCGCCCCGGTGTCTGCAATGCGCTGGAGACACTCCTGATCCACCGTGCCGTAGCCGCTGAATTTATCCCGAGAATTGCCGCCACGCTCTCTGCACTTGATGTGGAATTGCGTGGCGATGATGTTTTTTGCCGCTATGCACCGCAGTCAAAGCCGGCCACTGAAGAAGACTGGCATGCCGAATACCTGGAACTGATCCTCGCCTGCCGTGTCGTTGACGACATCGATGCCGCCATTGCCCACATCAACCGCTACTGCTCACTGCACACCGAATCGATCATCACCAGTGACTACAGCCGGGCACAGCGCTTCATCCGCGAGGTCAACTCCTCCTGCGTAATGGTCAACGCCTCGACCCGTTTTGCCGACGGCGGTCAGCTCGGCCTTGGGGCCGAAATCGGCATCTCCACCACCAAGCTGCACTCCTTCGGCCCGATGGGTCTGGAGGATCTGACAACGACAAAGTTCATCGTCTATGGGGATGGGCAGGTCAGGGAATAGACATCTCATACATAAGGAGCAG
The DNA here is from genome assembly GCA_028686055.1 of Desulfuromonadaceae bacterium. GTDB lineage: Bacteria > Desulfobacterota > Desulfuromonadia > Geobacterales > Pseudopelobacteraceae > JACRCG01. Next base: position 5,682 of record JAQUCU010000122.1, on the reverse strand, counting down.
CAGACCATGACTATTGAAGAACAGATCAAGCAGTTCCTCGCCTCACCCGCATTCGGTGTTGCCGGCGCCTCCACCAACCGTGACAAATACGGCAACAAGGTACTGCGCTGTTACCTGCAGAACGGCAAAATAGCGATACCGGTCAACCCCAATGAGGCGACGATTGAAGGGATACCATGCGCGGCCACCATCACCGACCTGCCGCCAAATGTCATGAGCCTGTCCATGATCACCCCGCCGGCTGTCACCGCAAAGCTGGTGCCGCTCGCAATCAAAAAGGGAATAAAGAATATCTGGATGCAGCCGGGAGCGGAACATCCTGATGCCGTGGCATTCTGCAAGGATCATGGGATCAACGTCATCGCCGACGGCAGTTGCGTTCTTGTCGTGTTGGGATATCACGAACACTAGATTCACAGCATGAAAGACGGTATTTTTTCTTGACTATTGTATAAACGCTTGTCAAATAAACAAAAACCTGACATAGTGTACAATCTTCGACGGGCATAATTTGCCCGTCGTTTTATTTTGCGGAATTGAGGAGTTTTACCCATGCAGGAACGAATCAGAAACATCGCCATCATCGCCCACGTCGACCACGGCAAGACCACCCTGGTTGACGCCATGCTTAAACACGCCGGAGTTTACCGCTCTAATGAAGCCATCACCGAGCGGGTTATGGACTCGAACGACCTTGAGAAAGAACGCGGCATCACCATCCTGGCCAAGAACCTCTCTATTCACCACGGCCAATACAAGATCAATATCGTTGATACCCCCGGCCACGCCGACTTCGGCGGCGAAGTGGAACGGGTTCTAAAGATGGTTGATTCCGTGCTGCTTCTCGTCGACGCCCTGGACGGCCCGATGCCACAGACCCGCTTTGTTCTCAAAAAATCGCTCGACCTGAACCTGAAGCCGATCGTCGTCATAAATAAGATCGATCGCCCCGGCAGTCGCCCGGATGAAGTGCTCAACATGGTAATCGACCTGTTCTGCGAACTGAACGCATCCGACGATCAGCTGGATTTTCCGGTGGTCTATACAAGCGCCAAAATGGGCTACGCCAAGCTGGATATCAACATAGAGTCAAACAACATGGAGCCGCTCTTCGCGGTCGTCGAGGCCAACGTCCGCCCCCCCAAGGGCGATGCCAATGCTCCGTTCCAGATGCTGATCGCCAACATCGATTATAACGACTATATCGGCCGCATGGCGACCGGCCGCATCTTCCACGGCAGTGTCAGGGCCGGTGAAACCGTTGCGATGATCAAGCAGGACGGCTCGATCACGAAAGGACGAATCACCAAGCTGCTCGGCTACGAAGGGTTGAAGCAGGTTGAGATCGAAGAGGCTGGCACCGGTGACATTGTGACCGTTGCCGGATTCGAAGGTGTCAGCATAGGTGAGACCCTGGCCTCGGCAGAGAATCCGATCGCAGTTCCATACGTCTCCATCGACGAACCGACCCTGTCGATGAATTTCATCGTCAACACATCCCCATTTGCCGGTCGCGAAGGTAAATGGGTCACATCGCGCAACATCCGTGAGCGACTGACAAAGGAATTGCGCACCAACGTTTCGCTGCGTGTGGACGACACTGACAGCGCTGACACCTTCAGGGTTTCAGGCCGCGGCGAACTGCACCTCTCGATCCTTATTGAAACCATGCGTCGCGAAGGATTCGAACTGGCTGTCTCCAAGCCCGAAGTCATCATCCGCCTGAAAGACGGCGTCAAAATGGAACCGATGGAATACCTGGTGGTGGATGTCGCCTCCGAGTTTCAGGGCGCCATCATTGAGAAGATGGGACCACGCAAGGGTGAGATGGTCGCCATGGCGCCGATGGGTGAAATGGTTCGTCTCGAGTTCATCATACCGGCGCGCGGCCTGATCGGTCTGCGCGGTGAGGTTATGACCGATACCCGCGGCACCGCCACAATGACCCATACGTTCCACGAATATGCCCCCTACAAGGGTGAAATTCCCAGCCGTAAAAACGGTGCCCTGCTGGCCATGGACCATGGCGAAACCACCGCCTACTCGCTGGACGCCCTTCAGCCGCGCGGCACCCTGTTTATTGGCGCAGGTGTCGAAGTGTACGGCGGGATGATCATCGGCCAGAACAACAAGGATAGCGACATGGATGTCAATCCCTGCAAAGGCAAGAAACTGACCAATGTACGCGCCTCCGGCACCGACGATGCCATCAAGCTGACTCCGCCGAAGTTAATGACCCTCGAACAGGCACTGGAGTTCATCGAGGACGACGAACTTGTCGAGGTAACGCCGCTTTCAATACGCCTGCGCAAGAAAGAGCTCGACCCGACTCGCCGCAAAAGATCCAACAAGGGGTAGTGGCACAATAAATAAGAATATAGCGAGCCGGGGTTTTTCTCCGGCTCGTTTTGTTTTGAGTTGGAATATTCAGGTGATTTTTAGTCATCCGGATGCTATAGTTCTGCGGTAAATCACTAGACTTCCGAGGCGGACACGAATCATGGCAGAGCAAACGATCTATCTGATAGGAGCGGGTTTTACCGGCTGGGATGGCTTCCCGGCCAAAGCGTTGGAAATCATCGCCAAGGCCGACATCATGATCGGTCATCAGCGACACCTGACTATTTTCCCTGATTTCAAGGGCGAGAAGAGAGAACTCGGCCCCCTTCCAGAATTGATCGATTTCCTCAAGAGGACCGACCAACGCGTGGTTCTGCTCGCCTCAGGCGATCCGACTTTTTTCGGCATCTCGCGCTTCCTGCTGCGCAATCTCCCCAAAGAGCGCATCGAGATTTTCCCCAATGTAACCAGCATGCAGTACGCCTTTGCCCGGATAAAGGAACCGTGGGATGACGGTATTTTTGTTTCGGTACATGGCCGCGGCATGCATCAGGCGGTAGACAAGATCATTGCCGCTGAAAAAGCCTGTGTGCTGACCGACAAGGTAAACACCCCTGCCGCACTCGCTGCAGAGCTGATCGAACGGGGCGCCGAAGGGTATGAAGCCTGGCTCTGCGAAGATCTGGGCATGCCGACCGAAAAGTTTACCAAGACAGCAGTACGCGGGCTGCTGGATATTAAAGCCTCCGAACTTAATATCCTGATTCTGATCCGCACCTATGAGCCGAACCTGGTCCACTATCCGCTGATCGGCATCGACGACGATGAGTTCCATACATCCAAGAAACTGATCACCAAACAGGAGGTGCGTGCTGTCACCCTCGCCAAGCTCAGGCTTCAGGATGATCTTGTGCTCTGGGATATTGGTGCCGGAAGCTGTTCCGTGTCGATTGAAGCCTCAAATTTGATGCCTGCCGGCAGGATTTTTGCCGTGGAAAAAAATCAGCAGTGCATCGGGTTCATAAATGAAAATCTGAAGAAGTTCTGTGCCCGCAATATAAAACTGATCGAAGCCTACGCCCCGGATGGCCTGGATGACCTGCCTGACCCGGATCGCGTCTTCATCGGCGGAGCCGGCGGTAAACTGGACGAGATCATCGACACCATTTCACAGCGCCTGAAACCGGAGGGGGTCGTCGTTATCAATGCCGTGACTCTGGATACACTCACCAGAGCAGTGGAGTTCCTCGAGGACCATGGCTTTACCGTTGAAGCGGCGTGCATCAATGTTGCCAAAACTCGCAACCTTACCGAGTACAAGATGTTTGAAGCCCAGAACCCTGTATATGTGATTTCAGCCATAAAAGGTGTCGAATAGTGGCCACTGTCTACGCTGTCGGAGTCGGACCGGGGGATCCTGAACTGTTGACCCGCAAGGCTGAACGGATCCTGCGGAGTGTCGATGTGGTCCTGGCTCCGGTTTCAAATCCGAACGAGGCCAGTGTGGCGCTTGGTACAATCCGCGAGCTCATCGACGAGGATCGTCAGGAGATCGTTGTTCACCAGTTTCCGATGACTTCCGACCGGGCACGCCTGATTCCGGCCTGGCAGGAAGCGGCGGCTCTGATTGCAGCTAATGCGGAGGCGGGGCGTTCGGTGGCCTTCATCACGATCGGTGATCCGCTGTTCTATTCGACCTTTATCTACCTGTTGCGCATCCTGCGCGAGCAGTGGCCGCAGCTCCCGATCGAAATAATCCCCGGTATATCCAGCATTAACGCCGCAGCTGCAGAAGCGCTTCTTCCACTGGTGGAGGGAGATGAAAAAATGGTAGTGATACCGGCTACTGCCGGGATAGAACATATAATTACTGCTTTAGCTCACTACGAGACAGTTGTCCTACTCAAGGTAAAACCGCTCTATCCGGAAATCATTGAACTTCTCCGTGCAACAGGAAGAGAACATTCAAGCGTTTTTGTCGAGCGGGTGGGTAGCCCCCGCCAGAAGGTGTTGACCGACTTCAGCCAGATAGCCGCCCATTCCCCCGATTATCTGTCGTTGATGATTGTCAAATAACCCCTCACACCGCAAAACCATAAAAAAAGTCCGGTCATTACTCGAATGACCGGACTTTCCTTTTTTTGTTTAAGCTACAACTACCCCAGAACCGCGTGAGCCGCTGCCAGTCGAGCAATTGGCACCCGGAACGGAGAACAGGAAACATAATCAAGCCCGACGTGGTGACAGAAGATGACTGATGACGGATCGCCACCATGTTCGCCGCATATTCCGAGCTTGATATCCGGACGTGTGGAGCGACCCAGTTCGCAGGCCATCTTGACCAGCTTGCCGACTCCGGCCTGATCAAGCGACACGAAGGGATCTTCGGGGAGAATATTATTGTCGACGTAGAACGGCAGGAACTTGCCGGCATCGTCACGTGACAGACCGAAAGTTGTCTGGGTCAGGTCGTTCGTGCCGAAAGAGAAAAATTGGGCCTCGACCGCAATTTCGTCTGCCGTCAGGGCTGCGCGCGGCAGTTCGATCATCGTACCGATCAAATACTCGACCTTGACGCCGTAACTGGCGATAATTTTGTCACATATGGCCACGGCATTCTGCTTGAGGACCGACAGCTCCTTGACTGTTGCAATCAGCGGGATCATGATCTCCGGAACGATGCTGAAGCCTTCGTTCTTGACCAGTTCACAGGCTGCTTCCATGATCGCCTTGACCTGCATGTTGTAGATTTCAGGATAGGTGATACCGAGACGGCAGCCGCGATGCCCCAGCATCGGATTGAATTCGTGCAGTGTCTCGATCTTGTGTTTGAGTGCGCTGACCGGCACCTTCATGGTTTTGGACAGCTCCACGATATCCTTCTCTTCCTGTGGCAGAAACTCGTGCAGCGGCGGGTCGAGCAGCCTGATCGTCACCGGCAGCCCCTTCATCTCGCGGAACAGACCGATGAAATCTCCTTTCTGCATCGGGAGAATCTTGTCCAGGGCAAGTTCACGTCCCTCAACATCCTCGGCCAGGATCATTTCGCGCACGGCAGAGATTCTTTCAGCGTCAAAGAACATATGTTCGGTGCGACAGAGGCCAATACCTTCAGCACCGAACTGGCGGGCCACCTTGGCATCATAAGGCGTATCGGCATTGGCCCGTACCTTCAGACGGCGGATACCGTCCACCCATACCATTAGCTTGCTGAAATCACCGGTCAGTTGTGCCGACGACGTTGTCGGCAAACCGGTGCTACGCGCGGCGCGTTATCTGCGCCTGCAAAGCCACTGCTGTCGGTTCAGAGCGGACCGATTAGGATGAAACGAAGGTTGAACA
>JAQUCU010000121.1:7595-9247 GCA_028686055.1 Desulfuromonadaceae bacterium | reverse complement strand
GACAGGTGTGGTCAGAATCAACCATGCAGCCGACTCCTACCAGATCGCCCGCTTTATACTGTGTGACCGCGGCACCTACTTTGGTGACCCGGCCGACAATCTCATGTCCAGGGACGCAGGGGTACGTCGTAGGCATGATACTGCTCCATTCGTCACGCACCGTGTGGAGATCAGAGTGGCAGATGCCGCAGAAGAGAATTTCAATCTGCACGTCGCGTTCGGTTGTTTCACGTCGCTGGATGGTGCCGGATGCGAACGGTGATGTTGCGCTGGCAACGAAATAGGCTTTTGCTTTGTACATGGTGTATCCTCCTGTTGATTTTTAAGGCTGAATCAGCCCTCGTTAAGTAATATTGCTGCCTTATGGACTTCAAGTACCTTCAGCCAGGCCAGCGCGATCTGCGCCCGTGAGGAAACCCTGTCTGTTGCCCCTTAGATTGTGATCAGTCCATACTGATCATTGCCCATTTTCATCTCTTTCATGTATGACAGCTGGCGCAGCCCCTTTCGGGATTCAATGCGCTCCCTGAGGTCGTGAAGTTCCGCCTCCGGCAGCCTATACACCATGTCAATGGAAGCCTGTTCTACGGCCAGGAGATCGGTGGAAGCCAGGATGCCCAGATTGTGCGCTTTGACCGGAGCTGCTTTGATGCCGGCGCAATCACAGTCTACTGACATATTGCGCAGCACATTTATATAGACGATCCTCTTGCCGAAGTAACCCATCGTGGCTTTTGCCGACTCAACCATGTTTTCCTGAAAAGGTTCGCCTTTAAGCCAAGCTGCGTAATTTTCATTATCCGGGGCGGCGTGGACCATTTTCTTGCCTATGGGCCCGTCCGCGCAGCCGATGGCGATGTTCTTCATCGAGCCGCCAAAGCCGCCCATGGCATGCCCTTTGAAATGCGTCAGTACTACCATAGAGTCGTAAGTAAGCATGTGTTTGCCTACCGACATTTCCTTGAAATGCTTCCCGCCCTTAACGGGGATCATCACCGCCCCGTCCTCGTCCATGATATCGACCGGACAGAAATTCCAGCCGTTAATCCTGATGGCCTCGCGATGATCCGCAGTAGTGGATCTATTCCCCTTATACAGGGTATTTGTTTCCACCAGGTTACTGTTACCAATCTGCTGCTGCAGGGCTTTCACCATGTCCCGCGGCAGTATGTTGGGGCCGTGAGGCTCGCCGGTGTGCAATTTGATCCCGACTTTGCCGGTTATGTCTTGATTTATTTTGGAATAAATTTTCAACAGTCCGGCGGCACTGATGTCTTTTGTAAAAAAGACCTGGGATTTTTCCTGCTGCGCGGCAAAAGCATCGCCTATGCCGGTAAATCTGCCTACGGCAACGGTCCCGAGTGCAAGAGCACCTGTCTGCAGGAAACTTCGACGTGAAATATTGTTTGCCATGTAACACCCCCTTAAAGATTTAAAGCATTCTTGATGGCGAAATTGAGCGCGTGTCGCGCCCTTCGGTATGATGTGACGTCAGCCTTCAGTACAGACATCTTCAATCAGATAAAGGTATCCTTTTTTGAAAATTGCTCCTTCGCTATCATTGCTGGAGGCCATAGCGTCAGGCCATCCTGAGTAAAGTGCCAGATGGGTGATTACCTCAATCAACTCGTTCTTCTTGAGTCCATTATCCA
>JAQUCU010000121.1:0-7495 GCA_028686055.1 Desulfuromonadaceae bacterium | reverse complement strand
AGGTATCCTTTTTTGAAAATTGCTCCTTCGCTATCATTGCTGGAGGCCATAGCGTCAGGCCATCCTGAGTAAAGTGCCAGATGGGTGATTACCTCAATCAACTCGTTCTTCTTGAGTCCATTATCCAACGCCTTGTCAAGATGAAACCGCAGCTGTTCCGGACAATTCATGGCGAGCGAGGCAGCCACCATTACCAGGCTTCGGTCGCGTTTCGATAACTCCTGGCGTTCCCGGACATCGTCTAAGAGCATGTTGTCTGTCAGTTCAACCAATTCGGAAGCGAGGTCGCTGTTCTTTTCAAGCTCAGCCGAAGATACATTACTCATATTGATTCCTCCTCATGGTACAGACGGCAGCTGGTTGTACTGCGCGTCACTAACCTTTCATCCATTCGGCGCCCTTGTCATTGAGCTCTTCTGCAATGGCTATATGCGTCATGACACTGTTTGGCGCGGCAACGATCCAATGGGGCCGCACCAATCACTTTGCACCTATAACCTGCAAAGCTTCTTTAACTCTATCAGGATCTTCCCACCAGCGTCGACCACTCGTGGTGTCATACATGCTCACCGGTTCACCCATCAAGGGGGTAACGACTGAAATACCTTGCGCATTGCTCAAGGCAACTATTCTATCGAACGGTTCGTGCCACGAGTGCATGGATAAATCGAAGGTGCCGTTGTGGATCGGAAGTAAATACCTGCCTTGCAGGTCAATATGAGCTTGAATGCTTTCCTCTGGACGCATATGGACTTCCGGCCAGTTTACGTTATAGGCGCCGGTTTCCAGCATGGTCACATCAAAGGGGCCGTACTTGTCACCGATTTTTTTAAACCCGTCGAAGTAGCCGGAATCACCGCTGAAAAACACGCGTTGGCCGTCAGCCAGAAATACCCACGACGCCCACTGGGTTTGGTTCTTTTTGAACAGACCGCGCCCGGAAAAGTGCCGTGCCGGTGTAGCAACAAGGTGTACCCCACCAATCTCCATATCCTGCCACCAATCCAGCTGCCGCACCTTTGCTGCCGGTACACCCCAGTCAACAAGAATCTCTCCCACCCCAAGCGGCGTCAGGAAATATTCCGTCTTTCCTACCAACTTCATAATGGAATCACGGTCCAGGTGGTCATAATGGTCGTGGGAGATGATGACACCCTTGATCGGTGGGAGTTCTTTGATGACGATGGGAGGCGCGTGAAACCGCTCCGGTCCTGCAAACTGTACTGGTGACGCTCGGTCGGAGAACATCGGATCGGTTAACCAGAAGGCCCCGCTCAGTTTCATCAGTACGGTTGAATGGCCGAGGCGATAGAACATGTTGTTTGGGGCGGACATCAACTGCGCTCTGGTTACTGTCTGTACCGGTATTTTCCCTGAAGGGCGTGTGTCTTCAGGTTTATTGAAGAAGAAATCCCACATGATGCGAGCCTGTTCAAGTACCCCGCCTTTTGTTACTGTTACAGGATTCTTAAAATCGCTTTCGAGAGATATAGGGGACCGTGCCAGGGCAGTATTGCTGTTATTATTGAATAGTAAAGATGCCATAATAATTAGGACTCCAAAAGTTACTATGTAGAAAAGAACTCGTTTTGTTGTTGCTGACGCCCTGAGAGTGCCAGAACCTTTTTAGCCATATACTTACATCCTTTCACTTCATTTATTGCTTGAAGCTTTTCTGTCTTTCAAAACCACATTCAAAAGCCTGGTAGCCCTGGACGCTTCATTTTTACCGACCTTGCTGTCGAGTGGGGACACAACCCCCCTCAACTGAACCTCAGTCAGGCCAACGTTCATGCTGACGTTTAAACGGATTTAGTTTGTAGTCTGCGGCCATGGCTGCTCCTTGTAAAATACTGAGAATTGCCGTTATAAATAACGATACGGCTTTTACAATAGTTGTTTTCTCCTTATCGCTCATTTCGGTTAGAGGTCCAGTTTACGGGTCCCTATCCACTTCACCATTTCCGGATCGCGATGATCAAAGAAGCTGCTCTCCCCCCTATCCAGCGTCGCAATAGTTGCCATATCCTCGGGAGATAATTCGAAGTCGAAAATGTTGAAGTTCTGAACAATCCGCTCTTTGTTCACGGATTTCGGTATGACAACGACGCCTCTTTGGGTCAGCCAACGCAGCACCACCTGAGCAACGGATTTGTCATATGTGCTTCCAATGGCAGTGAGCAGTTCGTTGCTGAAAAGATCATTTTTACCCTCGGCAAAGGGGCCCCAGGATTCGATCTGAACACCGTTTCCTTGAAGGAATCGCTGAGTCTCGACCTGTTGAAAGAAAGGATGTGTTTCTATCTGATTGACCGCCGGTGTCACTTCGTTGTGAATGATCAGATCCATAATCCGGTCCGGATGGAAATTGCTGACGCCGATTGCCCGGACTTTGCCTTCCCGATACAGATCTTCCATGGCCCGCCAGGAACCGAAGATATCGCCGTACGGCTGATGGATCAGATACAGATCCAGATAATCCAGTTGCAACTTGGCCAGCGATTTATCGAACGCTATTCGGGTGTTTTCGTAGCCCGTATCCTGAACCCAGAGCTTGGTAGTCACAAAGAGCTCATGCCGAGCAACGCCGCTACTTCTGATCGCGTTGCCGACAGCTTCTTCATTCATGTAAGACGCCGCCGTATCAATCAATCGATAGCCCGTCTGCAAGGCATCACCGACACTGCGTTCACATTCCTTGGGGTCACTGACCTGGAAAACGCCGAATCCGAGAATGGGCATCTCCACTCCATTATTCAAAGTTACTTTTTGCATACATTGCATCTCCTTTTTCACATGATTTATGTCTAAACATCGAATGATTCATTTTGTTACCATTCCAAACGGTAAAGCTCCTGCTTATTCACCGGAAGCGTCATTGCAGATGAAGCCCGGTATGCACACTATCTCGGGTGAAATCCTGGACACCGGGAAGATCAACCGCATGGAAAGCAGGCTTCCGATCCCGCAAACTGCAATCACCAAGCCCATCGGCCAAGGCGTACCATTGGCGAAAATGCCGACCAAACCGGAACCGACGATGCCGCTGCCATACTGAATCGCACCGACCAGCGCGGACACGGTACCGGCACGTTCCGGGAAGTTGTCCAATGCCCCCGTGATCGAGTTGGCGACGATGAAACCGGTTGATGAAACAAACACGAACAAAGGGACGAATAACCATAAAAGTCCACCCCAGCCAGTGCAGGCAAACAGTGCCACCATGATAGCGGAGAACGAGGCGATGATTGTGCCGACCAGAAGCATCCGGTCATAGCCGAACCGTGAAACCAGGCGGGAATTCAAAAGGTTGGAGACCATGATGCCGATTATGCCGAGGCCGAACAGCAGGCCGTACAGCTGTTCCGGCACATGGAAGTAGGTAATGTAGGCAAACGGTGTTCCCGCAATATAAGCGAACATGCCAGCGTAGAAGAAGCCACCCGCGCCGGCATAACCCAAAATCCGGCGGTCACGTAATAGCTCGCCGTAACGGGCCATTGCGCGGCCAAGCGATTCCTGGTTGCGCCGAGCAGCGGGCAACGTTTCGGGTATCGTGAACAGCGCCGCAAGTGTTGCGATACCGATGCCGACCAGCGCCCAGAAAATGGCGCGCCATCCGGCAAAAGCGACGATCTGTCCGCCCACCAACGGCCCGACCAGGGGGGCAATTGCCATCACCGTTATCAGTATTGATAACATCTGCGCTGCACGGACACCCTCATAGAGATCTCTCACCATTGCGCGTGACAATGCCACACTGGCACAGGCACCAAGGGCCTGCACAACACGCCAGCCAATCATGGCAAGGGCACTTCCCGAAAGAGCGCACCCGGCCGAGCCAATTACAAACAGAACCAATCCTATCGCCACCGAGGATCGGCGACCATACCGATCGCTGATCGGACCCCACAGAAGCTGCCCCAAACTAAAGCCGATGAGATAGCCGGATATTGTCAGTTCTACCAAGCCCTCAGTGGCATGAAGAGAATGACTCATCAGAGGCATGGCGGGCAGATAAAGATCGGTAGAAATTGACGCAAATCCCATCAGCATGCTGAGAACCGCAAGCACGCGCCAAGTTGGAGTGGTCGAAGCTGAAAGGCCGTGATTCTGCATCCTCAGGCTTTTTTTTGTTGATTTCTCATTCATGATCTACGGTCCTGTCATTTCAAACTATTGTAATCGTCGTCCGACACCGGCTCCAGCCAGGTTGCCGGGCCTTTTTCAGGATTGACCTCAATGGCAAGGTGGACAAACCAGCTATCCCTGGCAGCGCCATGCCAGTGTTTGACCTCCGCAGGGATAGTGACAACATCGCCTGCATGAAGCTCCTGTGCCGGCTTGCCCCATTCCTGATAATAGCCTCTGCCGCCAGTCACCAGCAGAATCTGGCCGCCCGCGTGTGTGTGCCAACTGTTGCGGCATCCCGGCTCAAAGGTTACATTCCCGATGGGAAGGGCCGAGCCGAACGGCACCAACATATTGAGCCAGACGGTTCCGTTAAAATTATTGCTTTCAAGCTTTTCCCCGATGGGAAAAATCACACTCGTGCTCAGATCGTTTGTGTCCATGGTTGCTCCCGTTATTTATTTCTGTTCTCAGTCAGTTTTGTTTTGACGTAATGGATCTTTGCCAGCTTAAACCGTTCTCCTGGTTCAGCGTCCGACCCGTTTCTGCAGGTTTTCCGGGTAGCGCGCACCTTGCACAGTGATTTTTGATGCAGCGCTTTCGAGCTCGCGCAGGTCTTCCGGCGCAAGTTGAACTGAAGCGGCTCCGATGTTCTCGTGCAAGCGATCTAGCTTCGTGGTGCCGGGAATCGGAACAATCCATTGCTTTTGGGCCAGTAGCCAGGCCAGTGCGACCTGGGCGGGGGTTATTTTCTTCTGCTGCGCAAATTGGCCGATCAGATCAACCAGGACCTGATTTGCCTTTCGATTCTCCTCACTGAATCGGGGTACCTGATTGCGGAAATCGGTGCTGTCAAATTTCGTCTCCTCGGTGATCTTCCCGGTGAGAAAGCCTTTGCCCAATGGGCTGAAGGGAACGAAGCCGATTCCGAGTTCCTCCAGGGTCGGCAAGACTTCCGCTTCCGGCTCTCTCCACCAGAGAGAGTATTCGCTTTGGAGCGCAGTGACCTTTTGTACGGCGTGGGCGCGACGAATGGTTTGCGCCCCGGCTTCGGACAGCCCGAAGTGCTTGACCTTGCCTTGCTGAATCAACTCCTTCACCGCCCCGGCCACGTCTTCAATGGGCACGTTAGGGTCAACGCGATGCTGATAGAGCAAGTCAATCCTGTCCGTTTTGAGCCGTTTGAGTGATGCCTCGACGACCTGCTTGATGTGCTCCGGCTGACTGTTCAGCCCGCCCGGTTTACCGCTGTCGCAATCGAAGCCGAACTTGGTGGCAATAACCACCTGTTCGCGGAACGGTGCGAGGGCTTCGCCTACAAGCTCCTCGTTCGTGAACGGGCCATAGATCTCGGCGGTGTCGAAGAACGTGACTCCCTGTTCCACGGCCGAGCGAATCAGCGCAATCATCTCCTGTTTATCTCCGGCCGGTCCGTAGCCGAAACTCATGCTCATGCAGCCAAGCCCGAGAGCCGAGACCTCCAGACCGCTTTTTCCTAATGTACGCTTTTCCATATTCCTCTCCTTTTACCTGTTCAGAATCACCTTGCTGATGATTATACCGTACTCCAGGAAAAACACAGACCGGTAGAACGATCCTGTTAGTTTATTGCCTAATCGTACAGATCATTGGAAAGTAGTTGTAACGGAAAAAGGTGTTATGTACTATTTAAGGAGGAGGTATATATGAGAAACGAGGCAAACATTCAGGATATTGACAATAGCAGTATGGACGTTGCACTTAAAGCGTTGGGAAAGAGTATTGCCCGATGCACCGAAAAAGAGGAGCAGCACACAACCGCAATCCCGGGTTTGTCACTTTTCCGGCGGGAAGAGCCAACCGAACCGGTCACCGGCATGTACGAACCGAGCATTTGCATGGTCGCCCAAGGGGCCAAGCGTGTACTTCTGGGAAATGATACGTATGTTTATGACTCACACCATTATCTGATTACGTCGGTACATCTGCCCACGGTCGTGCAGATTTTCGAAGCAAGTCCGGAAAGACCTTACTTGGGGCTTAGATTGAAATTTGATCTGCGCGAGATTTCACAACTGATGGCCGACAGCAATCTCCCCTCCCCGCGCACGCAGCAATCAAGCCGGGGCATGGCCACCGGCGAGGTAACGCTACCTCTGATCAATGCCTTTTTGCGGTTGCTTGATTTGCTTTCTGATGAGAAGGATATTCCGATTCTTGCTCCGAATATTCAGCGAGAAATCATTTACCGGCTACTCGTAGGCGATCAAGGTGAACGCTTGCGCCAGATTGCATCGACAGGGAGCCAGAGTCATCAGATATCGCGGGCAATCGATTGGTTGAAGGGTAACTTCACCCAACCATTGAGCATAGATGATCTCGCTGAGCAGGCTCGCATGAGCAGCTCGACGTTTCATCACCACTTCAGGACCATGACCGCCTTAAGCCCGTTACAGTATCAGAAACAGCTCCGCCTGCAAGAAGCCAGACGCCTCATGCTGGCAGAACGTATGGATGCTGCAAACGCGGCGTTCCAGGTCGGCTATGAGAGTCCATCACAGTTCAGCCGCGAATACAACCGCATGTTTGGTGCCCCACCGTTACGGGACATCACGAAACTACGTCATATGTAGAAGGCAATTAAGATGATTAAATGTCAACTTATCCTGAGCATTGTCCCATTTCTACTCGTTCCAATTCAATGCTTTTGCAAAAAACTCACACAACTCTGTTTAAACTCAGATGCCGATTCACATCGATAAGCAGCAGGGTAATAAGTATTTTGCACTATTCAAATTTTCCCTCCTGATGGCTGGTTGATACGCAAAATGAAACCTTCTGCCATTGTTTTGTATAGCGGTTTTGGACAGATCCTGCGTGAAACCGCATAAGCGATGAATGACGACGCCATAAGCGGCAGGATCATGGTGTGGTTATCAGTCATCTCCATGACAATGACAAAGGCGGTGATTGGCGCCTGCACAACGCCGGAGAAAAAGGCGACCATGCCCAGAATCACTACGGCGCCAACCGGTGCAAACGGCATGATCCCGGCTAGATTGTCGCCAAAACCGGCCCCGATCGACAAACACGGGGCAAATATCCCGCCTGGAATTCCGCTCAGGAATGACACTATCGTAGCCAGCATCTTCAGGATGCCGTAGCTGTGTGGCAGGTTATTTGTGCCTTCGATGATCCCCTTGGCTTCACTGTAACCGGTGCCGTAGGTATGACCGCCTGATGCAAGTCCGATTAACGCCAGCAGCAGTCCGCATATGCCCGCAAAGAGTACCGGCGAGTTTTTCATGATGTTACCAATTCTGCCTGGCAATTCCTTTGTCGTGGCGCTGATCACCGTGAGGCTGAATATCCCGCCGGCAACACC
>JAQUCU010000120.1 GCA_028686055.1 Desulfuromonadaceae bacterium | reverse complement strand
GTCGATTCCCATGTCGCCTATTTCATCCAGGAACAGTGTCCCACGGTCGGCAATATCGAGCAGTCCTTTTCGGTCCTTGTCGGCAGAGGTAAAGGCTCCCCTGACGTTCCCGAAAATTTCGCGCGCGAGCATTTCACCACGCAGGCCGGAGCAGTTCAGCTCCACGCATTCATTTGCCGCTCGTGCTCCGTGCTGGTGAATCCATCTGGCCAGCATTCCCTTCCCGGTACCGGTTTCACCGGTTATTAGTACAGGTATGTCACAGGCTGCGGCTGCCAGCATCAAATCATGTATTTCCAACATGGCTTTGTTCTTGCCGATAAATAAAACATCCTTCTTTTCCAGATATTTACGAGCTGATAATTGTTGTTTAATAACTCCAACCTCAAGTGTTTTGCGCATAAATATAGCCAAAGCGGCATTGTCAACCGGTTTGGTCAGGAAGTTGTCCGCTCCGCGCTGCATTGCTTTAACCGCCAGGGGAATGTCTCCTTCGCCGGTTATTACGATAATTGGTATGCAGGGGTCGTTTATACGTGCCTTGGAGATGAAATCAATACCGCTACCGTCCGGCAGGTTGATGTCGAGAACAATGATATCAAAATGATGTGCATCCTGTGCAGCTACAGCTTCAGCGAGGTTAGAGGCTTCATAAATCTCATAGCCTTCCTTTGAAAAATAGCGCACAAAACCGAAACGGGTAGCGGCATTGTCTTCAATCAACAGAACATTCGGTTTCATTTTAACTCCTCAAGGTGTAGCGGGATGCGAACTTCCACGGTACATCCTGGTGACGGGGCGTTATTCCAAATTTGTACCGATCCGCCCATGTTTTCGAGAAAGTGTCTGACAAGCGCCAGTCCGAGACCGGTGCCACCTTTCCGGTCAGTATAGAAGGGATCAAAAACTTGTGTCAGCTTATCTTCAGGAATACCGGCACCTTGATCAATTATCTGCACAACCGCCATGCCGTCAGATATATTGAGACTGTTCCGGCGCAGTATAACCATGATCATGCCGCCGTCAGGGGTGTGATGGCCTGCATTTTCCAGCAGGTTGAAAAATACCTGCTGCAGTTTGAGGCCGTCAGCTAAAACCTGAATTGATATATCATTATTATCGGAGGATAGGGTCACCTGCTTGTTTTTTGACATGCCGGACGATTTCCAGAGATTAAGTGTTTCACTGCATACTTCATATAGAGGTAGGGGCTGAAGGTCTGTTACCGGGATTGTTCTCCCGAGGTCAAGGAGGTCGTTCATCAGGTGAACCAGGCGGTTTACCTGAGTTCGTATATGTTGAATATATGGCTCAAATTCAGGATTGGAGACGATCTCCTTTTCTCTGAACAGGGCTTCAGTTATGGTGAGAATAGCATTCAGCGGGTTACGGACCTCGTGTGCTACGCCACCAGCGATCTGCCCGATTGCTTCAAGCCGTTTAGTTCTCAGCAATTGTTGTTCCAGCTGCTTTCGTTCAGAGATTTCCTTCATAAGAAGAGCGTTGATTTCTGTCAGGTCTAAAGTCCTCTCACCGATCTGCTTCTCCAGATCAGAATGAATAACAGATAATTCATGTTCGGCCGTTTTCTGCAAATCAATGTCATAACAATTGCCGATGTAGCCGGAAAACGAGCCGTCAATACCGTTAAATGGAGTTCCGTGGTCATTGATCCAGCGATAACTACCGTCATTATAGCTCAGACGATATTCCATCTTGAATGGTTGCCGAGCTTCGAATGCTGCCATGTAAGTGGCAATGCACTGCTCCCGATCATCCGGATGAACTCTGTCCATCCAGCCGTCCCCGAGTTCCTGTTCCAGTGTGCGTCCGGTGAAATCCAGCCATGTCTGGTTAAAATAGTCACAACGAGCGTCGGTCCCCGATCTCCAGATGAGAGATGGGAATATTTCCAGCAGCCTCGAGTGGTAGTCTCGAGATCTGGTTAGTGCTTCTTCTGATTTTTTCAGTTCAAGAGTATGCTTCTGCTCAATTTCAAACAACTTATGGAGAGTTTTAGCTTTTCTGCGGATACTCCACAGGAATAAGCCAAGAGTCATGGAAAGAACTACAATGGCTCCTCCAAGTGTCACCATCCAGATGCTCTTTGACAGAGGTGCCATAACTTCACTGAGGTCGACTTTGGCGACCAGCCCCCACCGTGTGCCGGGTATGATTCTCGTTGCACTGAGTACGGTGACATCGCGATAGTCTCTGCCCTTAAAGCTGCCCTCCTGGCCGAGGGTGGCGCGCACTGCCGGTATAGAGTGGAGTGTTAGAGGGAGATAATACGGAACGGCCGATTTTTTACGATGCCGGAGCTGATTCAGAAAAAGGACGGAATCCCCTTCACGCTGAACCAGTAGAGTTTCTGCTGTTGGACTTGTTGTTGGCCACGATTGAAGAAGAGGATAAAGGCGTTTGGCCGGGTCGATATCAAGTACCAGAACGGCTATGCAGTGGGGATGTGTCCCGCGAAGAAGCACTATTGGAATAGCTAGGTTTATTCCATAGGGATCGCCAGTATTGTCACGGTGAAAGCCGGAAAGCAGCAACTCCTGTTTTTTAACCGTTTCGGCAACCAAAGTAAGATAATGCTGCGATAGTGGTGCTTTCAGCTCTGAATCGGAGGCGATTAATTTTCCTGTAAGAGTAAAGAGAAACCCTTTACTGAACCCGCCAAGGTCAGTCAGATTAGCCATATAATGCTGGAGTTCCAGCCGGACCCTGGCTTTGTCGTTGCCGTTGATGTAATCATTGATTCGGTGGGCCATCATGGCGTTCGCGCGAATGGAGGCTCCTTCGACAAGGTGCTCCTTACGCCATTGGACCAGCTGGGATGTTTTAAGGTCGGCAATTGTTGAAATCTCTTTGTACTTCTCGTTCAACAGGAACTGCTTTTGCTGTTGAATCAAGTAGTAACCGCCACCAGAGACAATGCTAATAAAAAATAGAATGGTGAGAATATACCAGGTAGAATCTGCCCTGGCGGATTTCTTAAAAGCAGAAGATATCCTGTTTAGCCAAGGCTCAGTTGATGGGCTTTTCGTGCGTAACAAAAAATCTCCGTTTGTGGCGTACTTAAAATAACCAATGATTCAAACTTGTCAGCAGGTTAACATTTCTTACGAATTCATGTCCAATCATATTGCGTAATTTGTTCAGTCGTTAACCTATATGTTTGTAGTGGGTTGACAATACATCGTTGACGTGATATCGAAACGTTCGAGGTATATATGACTATACGAAATTATATTCAGAAGATGGCTGACAAGGTGCTTGCAGGAGGAACAGTTGGGGGTGATGAGGCTTTGCAGCTCTCCGAGGCAACAGGTTCCGACATATATCTGCTGTTTGCGGAGGCGGCTCGCATACGCGATCATTTTGTCGGCAATGCCGTGTTTCTCTGCTCGATCATTAATGCCAAATCAGGGCGCTGTGCCGAGAACTGTGCTTTCTGCGCCCAGTCGGCTCACCATGACACCGGCACCCTGGTGTACCCGCTGGTCGATGAAGATGAAATGGTGCGCTGTGCCGCTCTGGCCGAGGAGAATGGTGCAGGCTGTTATGGAATAGTAACCAGCGGCACCAGCATCAATAAGACCGATGAACTTGACCGTGTTTGCCGCGCGGTCAGCCGCATCAAGTCGGAAACCGGTATTTCTCCTTCCTGCTCGCTCGGAATCATGGATGAGGAAACCGCTCTCCGTCTGAAGAATGCCGGCATGGACATGTATCACCACAACCTTGAGACGGCCCGCAGCTTCTTCCCGCAGATCTGCACCACTCATGATTATGATGATGACGTCGCCACGATTCGCGCAGCCAAAGCGGTTGGATTGCGGGTCTGTTGCGGCGGTATCTTTGGTTTGGGTGAAACGTTTGCCCAGCGGATTGAGATGGCTCTGACACTGCGCGAGCTTGATGTTGATTCGATTCCGCTCAACTTTCTGAACCCGGTGGCCGGAACTCGGCTCGAAAGTGCCGACAACATTACTCCTCTTGAATGTCTGACAATTATCGCTGTGTATCGATTCCTGTTGCCGGGTGTGCGTCTCTCCGTCTGTGGCGGTCGCGAAAAGAACCTGCGTGAACTGCAGTCCTGGATGTTTCTGGCGGGAGCCAACGGTACAATGACCGGCAATTATCTGACGACCCCCGGCCGTCCTCCGGAACTTGACCGGCAGATGTTGAAAGACCTTGAAATTCCTATTTTCGGATGTTGCGGAGGTGAAAACTGATGGCGCTGCATGGAATCTTTGTTACCGGAACCGACACCGGTGTTGGGAAGACGATCGTTGCGGCAACGCTCGCACGTTTGTTGAGAATGAACGGGGTCAGGGTCGGCGTAATGAAGCCGGTTACCAGCGGTTGCCGCGAAGAAAACGGTAAATTGTTGTCTGATGATGCGCTGCTGCTCTGCCAGGCTGCGGGTATCCCTTATTCTGAAGATGTAGTCCCGTACCGCCTCCGGGATCCTCTGGCTCCAGCTGAGGCCGCCAAGACTGAAGGTGTACGGATTGATTTCTCCCATATCAAGGAGGTTTACCAACGTCTTGCCGCCTCCTATGACTACGTGATTGTCGAGGGCGCGGGCGGCCTGATGGTGCCGCTGTCGGGCGGCCTTCTGATAGCTGATCTTGCACGTGAAATAGGGTTGCCGCTGTTGGTTGTTGCGCGTCCTGGGCTTGGAACCATAAACCATACCGTGCTGACATGTTTTGCCGCTCAGCAGATGGGGCTTGACGTGGCGGGTGTTATCGTAAACGGTATGCCGGATAATCCTGGGCCGGCGGAGAAGAGCGCTCCGCATCATATAGGCTCTTTGTGTGGTGCACCGGTGCTTGGGATCTGGCCGCAGCGTAATGAGGCCGACGAAATGGAGATTGTGGACGAGCTGGCTGCCTGGCTTGACGGTCAGGCGGAAACGAGTATTGTGTTACGCGAGCTGGGAGTCTGAACAAATTCTCCAAACTCTCTCTTTCTAAATGGTGGGGAGTGAAGATTTGTTGTTCCGTTCGAAATCTTCAACTATATCCGCAAGCGCAGTGTGTCTGCTGACGCCGCCTAATGATTTACTGATGCCGGTTGCCCGTAATATTTCACGCACTTCTGCATGTGCCTCCGCAACCTTGAACGTGATGCCTTCCTGTTTCAGCTCATCTTCAAGGTGCTCCAGCATCATGGCACCGGCCGCATCGATATACGGTGATGTCGAAAGGTCGCATACAGCCAGCCTGACAGCTGTTCCCTCCTTGTGAATTGCATTAAGTACGGTTGAACTGACGGTATCAGCGTTGAAATAGAGCAGGGGGGCCTCAATCCGGAACAGAAACAACCCCGGAAAGCGTTCGTTACTGGCATGGCGCTCTGCATCACTGAATCGCATGCTGCCCGGTATTCTCCCGAGAACGGCAACATGCGGTTTGGCCATCATCCGGAGCAGGAACAGGATCGATGCGATTGCTGATATTGTGACCCCCTTTAAAATCCCCAGCAACAGCACCCCAATAAATGCTACCAGCGCAACATTGAATTCAAGCCGGCTGATCCGCCACAGGCGCTTAAAATCATCAAACTTTACAAAACCGGACACCGCAACCAGGATTACAGCGGCCAGCACACTGTCAGGGAGGTTTCGCAACATTCCGGCTAGAAAGAAGAGCACCATTACAAGTGCTATTGATGCGAAAATCAACGAAAGAGGTGTCCGTGCTCCTGCCTTTTCATTAACCGCTGATTGGGATAATCCACCTGCTACCGGATAGCCGTGCCCGAGTGCCGCTACCAGGTTGGCTGCTCCCAATCCGAGAAGTTCCTGGCGGGGATCGACCGTGTAGTGATGTTTCGAGGCAAAGGCCCGGGCTGCGGCGATGCTCTCGATGTAGGAGAGCAGGAAACAGGCGAAAGCCAGCTCCACCAGCCCCTCAATGTGCCCGGTTTGGAGGGATGGCAGCCCGATGTCCGGCAAACCGGACGGTATGTATCCTACAACCCGCACTCCCTGATCGCCGAGTCCGAATGCCGATACGACTCCCGTAGCGATTATCACTACCCCCAACGCCACCGGGCGGCCCGGAAACATGCATTCTCCGCATACCAGCAGCGCGAGTGAGATTACTCCCAAGGCAATAACGGTGCCATGTACGCTGCCGAGTTGCTGAACGGTAACCAACAGGCGCTCGAAAAAATTATCGCCGCCACCGGCTACGCCAAACAGCTTGGGGAACTGCATGGAGGCGATGCTGAGAGCTGCACCGGCTTTGAAGCCGAGCAGGATAGATTCGGATATGAAGTTCACAAATGAACTGAGCCGCAATATCCAGGCGAGGATATAGAATCCGCCGACCATACCTGCAGTCATGGCAGCAATAGCCGCATAGGTAGACAGATCTCCAGCGGCCATTTTGCCGGCTACGCTGGCCACCATGACTGAAATGGCCGCCGTAGGTCCGATTGACAGATGCCGGGATGAAGCAAATAATGCGTAGGCGATGCCGCTGAAGATATAACAGTAGAGACCTGTTTGCGGGGAGAGTCCGGCCAGAGTTGCATATGCCATTGCTACCGGTATGGCATATGCTGCAAGTGTTACCCCGGCAATTAGGTCAGGCCAGAGCCAGGCGACCTGGTAGCGGGGTAGCCAGGCAATGACCGGGAGCAGTTGTATCAGTCTCCGTAAGGGGTTCTTCATGGTTCCTGACCCGTCACTGTTCCAGTAGGTTAGTTAACGCACTTATCCTTTATAGGGAGTTGTGGACGTTAGTCAATGGCAGAATGATATTATTTACTGAATGTGTGATGTGATGCAGCGCTTTTAACGGTTAAAAAAACTTGACTATTTTACGTGTAAACAGGTATCGTTACAATATATATAGCACAAAAACAGGGGGATATATGTCGGATAAAATCAAATCATTTGAAACCCTTACACTTCATGCCGGGCAGACGCCGGATCCAACAACCCTTTCGCGTGCGGTACCGCTCTATCAAACCGCTTCCTATGTTTTCAAGAGTTCTGAACATGCGGCCAATCTTTTCGGACTCAAGGAATTCGGTAATATTTACACCAGGCTCATGAACCCGACAACTGACGTACTTGAACAACGCCTCGCTGCTCTGGACGGCGGTGTTGCGGCCTTGGCCGTTGCCTCAGGTTCGGCTGCAATAACCTATGCGATTCTGAATATTGCCAAGGCTGGTGATTCTATCATCTCCTCGAACTCTCTGTACGGTGGCACGTATAACCTGTTTCATTACACTCTGCCACGATTCGGAATCAATGTGACCTTTGTCGATGCCGCCGACCCAGAGAATGTCCGCAGGGCGATAACGGCATCAACCAGGCTGGTATATACCGAATCAGTCGGCAATCCGAAGAACAATATTGATGATTTTGAGGCTATCGGCGCGATAGCCCATGAAGCCGGGCTGCCGTTTATCGTCGATAATACGGTTACAACCCCCTACCTGTTCAAGCCGCTTGAGCATGGCGCTGATATTGTTGTCTATTCGTTGACCAAGTTCATTGGCGGACATGGCACCAGTATTGGCGGTGCAGTCGTAGACGGGGGAAAATTCCCCTGGAATAACGGCAAATTCCCTGAATTCACCGAACCGGATCCATCCTATCATGGACTCAAGTACTGGGAAGCTCTGGGAAACCTCTCATATATCATAAGGATGAGAGTGTCGCTGCTCCGTGATACGGGAGCCTGCATATCACCTTTTAATTCCCTGCAGTTTATTCAGGGACTAGAGACCCTGCACGTCCGTATGGCCCGCCACGTTGAAAATGCCCGCACTGTTGCCCGCTGGCTGGAAAACAATCCGGCGGTTGCCTGGGTTAACTACCCCGGGCTGCCCAGTCATAAGGATCACGCCCGCGCGCTCAAGTATCTCCCGAAGGGGGAGGGGGCTATCATCGGATTCGGTATCAAGGGCGGCATTGAAGCCGGCAGGAAATTTATCGATAATGTCAAGCTGCTGTCGCATCTGGCTAATATCGGCGATGCCAAATCGCTGGTTATCCATCCCGCTTCAACGACTCACCAGCAGCTGTCTGCTGAAGAGCAGGCTGCTTCCGGTGTGACAGCCGATTTTATCAGGCTTTCTGTCGGGATCGAAGGTGTGGATGACATCATTGCTGACATCGAACAGGCACTGGCCGCTTCACAACGCTGATTTGCACTCTTTTTTTACCGTCTATATGGGCAACCCTTGTGGTTGCCCTTTGTTTTGTGTACTATTATCCGGAAATGACTGAATTTATTTTATAGAGAGGAGCCGTTCATAATGTATATGCTGACCATCCGTACCAGTTTTGCTGCAGCACATAACCTGGTTAATTATCAGGGAGATTGCGAAAATCTTCATGGCCACAACTGGAAAGTCGAGGTGGCGGTCATGGCCCTGGAGCTGGACAAGGCCGGCCTTGGTATAGATTTCAAAGTCCTGAAGCGTGAAGCGGGCGCGATAATAAATGAGCTTGACCATAAATACCTTAATGACAATCCTGCCTTCCGTGATATTTCCCCATCCTCCGAATATATTGCGAAATATCTGTATCAGCGCATCTCTGAGCGTATGAACAACGACAACATCAAAGTCGATTCTATTACCGTCTGGGAGTCTGATAACGCATCAGCAAAATATTATGAGTGATACGTTGTATGTAAGCGAAATATTTTCGTCCATCCAGGGTGAAGGGATGCTTGCCGGACGCAGGCAGATCTTTGTGCGTCTGGTGGAATGCAATCTTGACTGCCGATATTGCGACACTGACTTTAAAAAGACAGATACCTGCCGGCTGGAATCAAAGCCCGGTTCAGGCACGTTTTTAAACCTCCCGCAGCCGTTGTCTTTGCAAAAAATTTCAGCCATATTTGACGACTGGCGCTCGCAGCTGCCCGGGGCACACCATTCGGTAAGCTTTACCGGAGGTGAACCTCTTCTTTATGCTGATACACTTGCAGAGTGGTTTCCTGAAATCAGGAAGTCGCTTCCGATACACCTTGAAACAAACGGCACCATGCACCGTGCTCTCCAGCGTGTAAAACAGAACGTAGATTATGTCAGCATGGACATGAAGCTGCCTTCAACAGCCGGTTGTACGGAGCAGTTATGGGATCTGCACGCACTTTTCCTGCGCGAGGCGTATCGTAGTAACGTTTCGGTAAAAGTAGTGGTCGGTGCGTTGACACCTGACAGTGAAATTATGCAGGTGTGCGATGTGATATCTTCAGTTGATGCGGCGGTGCCGCTCTTCCTGCAGCCCCTGTCGCTGCCGGAT
>JAQUCU010000119.1 GCA_028686055.1 Desulfuromonadaceae bacterium | reverse complement strand
GGTTTAGCGAAGATGCCCTTCCTGAGTCACCGGGGGGGGGACGGAGTATTTCCCGCTGGATCATGGATATCTACGGGAAGAGCGGGGCCGGCCGGACCGTGATCACAACATCTTCCTCAGAAGCCCGGGGAACCATGTAATCCCGCCAAGCTGGCGTCCTGATGACAGTAAGAATATTGATGTTAAATAACGGTATGTTGCATTATCAACAGTATAAAGCAGGATTAAGAATTTGATACTGTTTTTTCGGTTGCAGCATTGCACGCTTGCCTGGCCTATACGATATTGAAGTTGGTATGGATGGTTTTCTGCAGCTCTTCGATCTTTATCAGGGCGTGGCGGATCTGTTCACGCTCCGTGGCTGAAAGCAGATAGGGGTTGAGATAATATGAATCGCTCTGGATTCCTTTAAGAGCTCTGATCTGTATCAATACCCGCTGTCTGGTAAGGACGTGATAGGCGTCGATAAGATCATCGGCAAATGTTGGGGAAAGACTTCCCTCCGCTTCCAGCAGTGAGATACGTTCCAGGGTGCTCGTAGCAGGAATGCTCTGGTTAATGGCCAGAATACGGACGTTCATGACGAGTGGAGCCCAGGCCAGCAGTTTTACATTAAATTCACCTTTATGTTCGCCGCTTCCCTCCGTCCAGATGCGCTTCATAAAGCCGAGGGCAAGTTTCATCTCCGTCGCAGCCCTGGCCATACCCCATAAAACCTGAAAGTAGTCCCGTTCCATGGCTCTGATCATTTGTATCAGTTCAGCCGCCAGACCCTGGTCGCCGGATACATAGCGGGCATCAGACAGCACGATCAGATTCATGGTATTCTTGCCGACATCCTCGACTTCGTACCTGACAATGGAAAAGAGCCGCTTGCGCCACTGGCTGAACGAGCCGCGCCACGTCTGATTTGTCGGCATGATATCGCCGGTGCAGCGCATGAAGCCGGCCTCTTCAAGCCTGTCAACCAGTCGGGTTGAAAACTCTGTAAAGTAGTCATCGGCCGCTTCGCCACCACCATCTCCATAGACAATCAGGTTATCCTGGTCTGTAATGAGAGTCTGCTCTTCGCGGCCGTCACTTCCCATGCTGATGAGTGCAAAAGGTACTGACGGGCGCACGAATCCGGCTGCATCCATATCCGTGCTAACCGTGTCCATAGCACGAGACGACAGTAGATCGCGATACCTGGTACACGAGCTGTGCAGCTCATTGACAGATGGAATCAGCAGGAACCGTTCCAATTCGATTTGGTTAAGGCTCTCATGAATTATTCTGAGCGGGGAACCCTCCGTTTGCGCGATTGACGCAACAAGACAATCCTGTTTGTGTCTCCACTCCACAATACGGCTGCAGTCTGTTTTCACGGTTGCCGAAATCATCTGCAGGAACGGTTCAATTTCTTCAATCCGGCAATATCTGGTGATATCGGTAAGATCCGGTAATTCCGGAGGGAGATTGTGCTCAGCCAGGCTCATGTAATTTGCCTCCAGATAAATAGAGAAACAGGTCGAAGCCCAGATGGACTATATACCACAACCTATTTATGGATTGAGGTCTTTCATTATATATCCTTATTTTCCCGATCTGCACTCTTTTTTCCAGCTTGACTCATCTGACTACCCGTGTTATCTGAAAAGCTTGTAAATACAAACTGTTATACTTTTAATAATGTTTCGGAATACGGAACAAATATTTGATCGGAGATTCTCATGTCCCAACTACTTACCTTCACAGTCGGCAGCCTTCTGGATGACATCGCCCGTCGCTATCCTGACAGCGAAGCACTGGTCTACCCGGATCTGGATCTACGCTACAGCTACAAACAATTCAACACTATCTGCCGCCATGTGGCTAAGGGGATGCTGAAGCTGGGGATCAAAAAAGGAGACCATGTATCTATCTGGGCCCCCAACGTGCCTGAATGGGTGATTCTGCAGTTTGCCACCGCCAAGATCGGTGTCGTACTCGTCACCGTCAACACCGCCTACAAGTCAGCCGAACTTGAATACATCCTGGAACAGTCCGACTCCACTACGTTGTTCATGGTTAAATCATGGAAAGACACCGACTATGTGGCGACTCTGCAAGCGGTTGTGCCTGAGCTGGCAAGCTCTGTGCCAGGCGCGCTCAGTTGTCCCAAGCTCCCATTCCTGAAAAATGTGATCTTCATCGGCGAGGGCACTCCCGATGGCATGCTGAACTTTGACCGGATTGCAGAACTTGGCAACCACGTGAGCGACGCCGAATTGGAAGCCGTGGAGGCCTCGGTTGACTGCAATGATACGATCAATATGCAGTATACCTCAGGTACCACCGGTTTTCCCAAGGGTGTCATGTTGACCAGCCTTAACCTGGTCAACAATGGCTTCCAGATTGGTGAATGCATGAAATTCACTGAAAAAGACCGGCTTTGCATACCGGTACCGTTCTTCCATTGTTTCGGTAGTGTGCTGGCGGTAATGGCCTCAGTCACTCATGGCACTGCCATGGTGCCGGTAGAGCTGTTTGACCCGCTCAAGGTGCTGCAGATTGTCGAGAAGGAGCGTTGCACCGCCCTGCACGGCGTTCCGACCATGTTTATCGCTGAGCTGGAGCAGCCGGATTTCAGCAAATTCGATCTTTCCACCCTGCGCACCGGCATCATGGCCGGTTCGGTCTGTCCGATAGAGGTGATGAAGCGGGTGGTCAAAGATATGCATATGACTGATATCACAAGTGTCTATGGCCAGACCGAGTCATCCCCCGGCATCACCCAAAGTCGCACCGATGATCCGGTCGAACTGCGGGTAGCCACCGTGGGACGCGCGCTGCCCGGTGCCGAGGTCAAGATAGTTGATATAGAGACCGGTGCATCTTTGCCGCCCGGCAAGCAGGGTGAACTCTGTGCCCGCGGCTACATGGTGATGAAGGGCTACTACAAGATGCCGGAAGAGACCGCCAGGGTGATCGACAGTGATGGTTGGCTGCATACCGGTGACCTGGCCATCATGGATGAAAACGGCTACTGTAAGATCACCGGTCGCATCAAACAGATGATCATCCGTGGCGGTGAAAACATCTACCCGATAGAGATCGAAGAGTTCCTCTACACCCACCCCAAGGTCTCGGACATCCAGGTCTACGGTGTGCCGGACAAAAAATACGGCGAACAGGTCATGGCGGCGGTTATCCTCAAAAAGGGGATGCAGATGACCGAGGAAGAGGTCAGGGATTTCTGCCGCGGCAAGATCGCTAACTATAAAATACCCAAATATGTTAAATTCGTAGAGAGCTACCCGATGACCGCCTCAGGGAAGATCCAGAAATTCAGGATGAGGGAGATGGCAATCAAGGAGCTGCAGTTGGAAGATGTGGGCGCAACGGTGTAGGTACTAACGTCCTGATCTCATAGAGGCGAGCTGTTGCATTTCACCGCGATAGCTCGCTTTTTTGTGGAATAGTTGCTCCTGCAGAATATGTTGAAATTGGTTTGTCACACAAATCTGTGCAATGTAGTTGGCATGGTTAGATCGCCATACATTGATACAAGTTGAGAATAAGTTCTTTGCAGTTCTGAATCCGTAGACCCTCTTTCGTGCTGGTCTGTGCAACGTCTGTGATGTTTGCCAGAATGAAACAGTATGGAAGAACCTGGTTCCCGTCATAGCCCCCTCGTGGGGAGTAGACAGCTTTTGCATAGTTGCAAATCTAGTTTGCATTTTTGCAAACATCCGCCATGTTGCCCCGCACAGCCTGAACTAGCAGGATTATAGTCTCTTCCACCTTCCCATTGAGTAAACCGTCAAAGAATATTTTTGCAATGCTGCGAAACTGGCAGGAGTGTGAGCTTTTGTGCAGCTGAATGTAACATCTCGATAACTTGAGCTTTTTTTGAAAATATAAAATTGTATGACATTGGTATGTTACTTGCTATTAGGTAACAAAGAAGCGAAATAAAATAAAGCAAAGTGAAATAGGAGGAAGAAATGAGTGACTTAAAACTGGGAAATCCTGCGGTAGTCGGACTCGCTGGTTTCGGAATGACAACATTGGTGCTGCAATGTCATAATCTGGGATGGTGCGGTATCGCCCCCGTCCTCTGGATCGGGCTCTGCTTCGGTGGTTCAGCTCAACTCATCGCCGGCCTGATGGAGTTTAAAACCGGCAACAACTTCGGTTTTTGCGCCTTCACCGGTTATGGAGCTTTTTGGATCTCCCTCTGTCTTATGGTAATATTCGGGAAGAGCCCGGATCTGGCCAAGGCCTATCCAACTCTTGCCTTCACCGCAAACGATCTCGGATTCTTCCTGGTAGCATGGACCATATTCACCTTCATCCTCTTCATCGCCTCGATGAAGCACAACGCGACACTGGCCTTCATCTTCCTTACCTTGCTCCTTGGTTTTATCGGTCTTGACCTGAAAGAACTTGCCGGTAGCGCCCTTGCCGGAACTTTTGCAGCGTATGACCTGCTTATTTGCGGTTTCTCCGCGCTGTACCTGATGGCAGTCACCGTGTATGCTGAATCCGGCATTAAGCTTCCTGTCGGCGAGGCCTGGCTCAAGGACAAGGCCCAAACTGAGGAAGTCCTCGCTGCTAAAGAGGTTACCGCATAAACACTCTCTTCAGGCCACATCCCTCGAAGCGGGGTTGGGTACCCCATCCAATTGAATTGTGAAAAGTCTGAAGGGCCATGGCAACCAGCATGGCCCTTCTTCTGTGTGCGCCAGGGACGGCGAATACAGTTGGGGCCGGCAATCGACGGTCGGCTACCACAGGTACATGGATTTATTGTCGAAGTGGCGACGGTTGAGATACAGGAACACGTTCAGCAGCAGGAATAAAACGAACACGCCGAAAGCATTGAGGCGGTAGTTGTGGTCGGGGGCGATGGTTCCCGAAGCTGTGACTATCTGCTGGACAGGGAGCAGAAAGAGGTTGGCGATCCCATTAAAGCTGACGACAAAATTGTAGGCGATGAGCAGCCAGAGGGTGAGTCGTTGCCGCTTCAGGATTCCGGCAATGAGGTATAAAGAGATAACGCTGTCGGCAAAGATTAAGGATTCGCTGGCCTCCTCTGAGAACAATTCCCCCATAAAGGGGAACGGCTCACCAAGGTGGGAAAGAGTTATGAACATGGAAAAGAGGTAGACGCCGACCAGAGGGACCAGCACAAAGTGTCTCCACCTCTCATCCGACACTGCCTCGGCCTTGTGATCCGTCTCTTTCAAGGTATCCCTCCTTTATCTGCCCGTTCATGCAGGGGGAATGCACCTGCAGGTTGCCGAGAAGTCACGACCGTTACCGGCACCGTCGTTCTGCTCGACACCGATATGCTTTCTTCTACGTCATTCTGAAAAATATATCATCTTGTATTAACAGAATACCGGGCCTCGTGCAAGATGAGTTCACCATTTTCCTTCTACGGTAGGATAGGTTGTAACTGACCCGGCATCTAAGATCATTGCTGACAGGGTAAAAGAAATGAATATACATGGTTTGCAAAAATAGAAAAATGTACTTTGCAGATATGAAAAACAAGGTGTTAAATGACTGTATATGGTTCCATCCAACTGTAAATATTAGGTATATAAATTTGTATGTTCGTATGCAGTGACCTTACTATTCCAGTGGATCGATATAAATTTGCATGTTTGCAAAAGTATTTAGTAAATGAAAAATTCAATGGTATATAACATACCGTATTTAATGATAAAAATATGAATGATGGCTGTTTGGCACAGCATGTGCATTCTACACTGTGAATTATGTCAATTGAGGAAAATATGATATCCGAAACTATCTGCCCGTTTTATGGAAAAAATGATGATCAATGTGATGTCGGATGCGGGTATATATCTCCGCATGACGTCAATATGATCATTCGTTACTGTTGCAGTGGGCGGCATCTTCATTGTATCAAATATCTTGAGCTGTCTGACCGCTTTCCTGCAGAGAGCCGGTGTTGCGAAGGAACATACTAAAAAATCATACAGATAATAGGGAGAACGATATGCTGTATCACTTCGCACTTAATTATAGTCACGTACATCTTGTACAAGCCGCTTTAACGAGCACACTATTTGTTGTACTACTACTTGCCAAGGAGAAAAGGAATGAGCGAAAGAGAGCTTGAACTTCTGAACAGAATAGAAGAACTTGAACGCCATACCTGGCGAAACAGTGCAATTCTGAGGTCTGTGGCGATGGTGGCATTTACCGCAATTATTGGTATTGTCATAGCTTCCGGAGTGGTTGGTGGTGGACGCGGTAGCCACTGGTCAGGTCCAGCCTGGAACACTATGTGGCTGTATGGACTTTTTGCAGCTAATGCAGTTTCAATGTTCTGGACTACGCACAAAGAATAGGGGCCAACCGTTTTTTTGCACTATCGGAAACTATTTAAGACACTTATTTTTAAGAGGAGCTCCCAAATGCCGATGAAAATGCCCAATATTATTCTGCTGCTTCTTGTCTGCGTCATTTGTGCCGCTTTCAGTATGCAGATCTTTGCGGGTCTCGACGATATGATGGGTGATCAGTACTGGGTTGTAGATTCCACTCAGGGTGATCATGGCTGGTATGCCATGGGGCTGTTGCCGCATGTCAAGACGGTGCCGAAGGATGTTGTCAAGGCTGCAAATACCGATGCTGATCCAAGTAACAATTATATCATTTATGCCCAGAGCGGCGACTTTGCCGGTAACTCGACGTACGGAATAACCTTCGGGATCCCGCTCATCATGTTTCTGATCTGGTTTGCCTTCATCATCGGCTTCCCGGACAGGGTTGATCCGTATCTGCTTCCGCGTCGGCTATTCACAATTGCGGTTATCATCGGCTGCTCTGTAATTGCCAATCTCTTTCTGATGCGAATCGCCGGCGACTTCGCCCGTGATCCAATGTCACGCATCGCCAACGTAGCCGGTAACCATGCCTCGCTGCTTTTCCATAATGCCGGAATCTGGTTTGCGATACTGTTCTCGGCTCTCGGGACACACAGCCACTCTTTCAAGGAGGTTCAGGCTCCTGATAGCCGTAACTGGCAGACCCAGGCTAATGAAAAGTTCAACTGGATGTTTACGCTGCTTGGAATTGTCACGGTCCTGGAAGTGGTGCTGGTAAAAAACAGACTGGCACTCCCTGATGCTGCTGTTGACTACTCCGTCTGGATCATCTGGGTTGTCATCTTCATGCGCATGTTCGGATTCTCTCCCAAATATTGGGTTAAGCGTCCCGTCGGTATCGCCATCATGATTGTCGGAACATTGCTGACTCTGCCATTGTTTTATATACTGGAGCGGGTAACCGGAACTCATGGGGCAGGGTTTGCTTCACCGATACTTGCCAAGGCGTTGGGTGCCGAGAATCAGAATATCGGCCTTTCGCTGATGATTTCGATCTATCTTGTGTTCTGGACGGAGTTTGCCGCTGCGATCCGTATGAATGGACCTCTCAAGGCTGCGATCTCAAAAAAATAACCGTAATTATAAATTGTAGCGCTTTTGTGCCGAACAGAGAAAGCCCGAGGGTAACCCCGGGCTTTCTCTGTTTACTGTTCATGCCGGAAAAAATCAGGATGATCAGTAATCTCCCTTCCTGATGCCGTACCTCTTTATTTTCCGATACATTGTAACCATGTTCATACCGGCTTCACGCGCTGCCAGGTCAATGTTTCCGCTGTGCCGTTTCAGAAGTCCGGTCAATAGATCCGCTTCAAAAAGCTCCAAAGCAGTTGTGTATGGCAGGTCAAGGTTAACCTGCTGCGTTACGTCCGAAACAGCACAGTTATCCGGATCAGCTTCAATAAACTGGGCAAGTGTATCACGGGATATATATTCTCCTGTTTCCATTGCCATGCAGGCCTCAATGACATTTTTCAGCTGTCTTATATTACCCGGCCATTCGCATGCAGACAACATTCGCAGGGATTCACTGTCAAACCCTTTGATCGCAGTTTTGAATTTCTGGTTTTGCTGCACAATAAAGTGTGCGGCCAGTAACGGGATATCGCTGCGGCGTTCACGAAGGGGAGGGAGATGAATATTGACAACATTCAGACGGTAATAGAGATCTTCCCGAAATGCCCCACTTTTTATTGCTTCTTTCAAATCGGAATTGGTAGCAGAGAGAACCCGTACATCAACCCGCGTGGGGGTCGTGTCGCCAAGCCGGTGAAACTCCTTCTCCTGAAGAAAGCGGAGCAGCGTTTTCTGGACATTCATCGGCAGGTTGCCGACTTCATCAAGAAACAGGGTGCCGCCGTTGGCCGCTTCCAAAAGTCCGCAGCGGCTCTCAGTGGCTCCGGTGAAAGCCCCCTTTTTGTATCCGAAAAGTTCGCTTTCCAAAAGGTTTTCCGGTAACGCTCCGCAATTGATCGCAACGAATCTTTTCTCACGCCGTGGAGAGTTGTAATGGATCGCCTGGGCGATCAACTCTTTACCTGTTCCGGATTCACCGGTTACAAGAATTGATGTGTCACGGGAAGCAACTCTGCCGACACGCTCCAAGACACTCTTCAAACCATCGCAGGCGCCTATGATGTTTTCAAAACGGAACTTTTCTTCAAGCTCGGCACGCAGCTCACGGTTTTCTTCGAGCAGCTGTCGTTGCTGCAGCGCGTTTTTTACCCGATAGACTAGTTCATCAGGCTCAAAAGGCTTGGTCAGCATGTCGTATGCGCCTTTGCGCAGCGCTTGGATCGACATGTCAACGGTTGCGTAAGCGGTAATCATGATGACCGGAATGTCATGCTGCTTTGCCTTGATCGCCTGCAATACCTCCAGTCCGCTCATGCCAGGCATTTTAATATCAGTGATGACAAGATCCCATGCGGATGCCTTGAACTCTTCAACCGCCTGATGTGGTGAAGTATAGGATTTTGCCAGATAACCGTGGTCGAGCAGTATCTGTTCCATCATCCGGCAGAGCCCAGGTTCGTTATCAATCAGTAAAATACGTTTCTTATCAGACATCTACAGTTCCTCTTGTGTGGTCGGCAACGTCACTGTGACGCGTGTACCTGTGCCTATGGCACTGCTGATATGGATCTCGCCATGGTGCTGCTCTATGATCTGTCGGGTGATAGCCAGCCCCAGTCCCGTACCGCGGGCTTTGGTGGTGTAGAATGGTTCAAAAATCTTTTCCAGGCTCTCTGCTGGAATACCGCAGCCGCTGTCGCTGAATGTTATACGCACATGTGTGGGATCCACCGCCTCGCTGCTGACGGTCAGGTTCCCGCCGTCCGGCATCGCTCCGCCGGCATTCAGGATCAGGTTTATAGCGACCTGACGCATCTGGTCACCATCGAGCTCAACTGCAGGCAGACCGCTTGCAAGCATGGCACTGATCTTTACGCCGCGCA
>JAQUCU010000118.1 GCA_028686055.1 Desulfuromonadaceae bacterium | reverse complement strand
CCATTACAGAGTAACCAGCTTCAATACAGAGGTCAGCCAAGATCTTCCGCGATTCGACATTTTCATCAGCGATCAAAACACCTTGCATATCTGTCCCCTTTATTCCTGCAGGAAGCGTTTGTGTACTACGGCAGGATGGTAAGCACAAACTATATGGCTGTTTCCATATCATCCTTTTCAGGCGCTCTGTGCTGAATGGCCAATTATTCACCTACCTGCTAAAGCATGTATCATGCCAGCATTGACTACATCAGCAGCTACTCTTTTAACTTCCTATTATTATTAATATTTACAACAGACTGGAGTGGTTGTATAACATTTTCCCCAGATTGCCTACTGTATGTAATTGAAATACACAAAGAGTAGTTTAAACAGTGTCATTATGTAGTATATTATATCTAACATACTGATATTATAACGTATTTCATGTTGTACAAATTAAATATACACGGTTGATGGTGTATTAAACCATATCACCAATAAGTAATTTGACAATATACATAGAAAAAGTAACTTTTATTTAAGTCTAAAGTCAGTAATTAAAGAGGGAATTTATAATGCTGATTAGTCTCTATTATGAGACTCAACGTGGAGGGTAGCGCTGTCAAGTGGGGCAGGCGTTAGTCAGGGGCCCGTTTTACGGGGCCCTTATCTGTGCACACAGCGGGTTAGTATACTCACTGGGCTGTTTTCCCGCTCCGGTCCTTATTTAAATACATATAGAATGCTGGAAAACAGACAAAAAAGGCTAAGCAGATCAGGTACTCAACTGTCTTTATGTACTGGTAAAAATCAACCAGCGTAAATACCGTCCTGATCTCTCCGATGGAACTGAATAAATCCGTCATGGCTTTGTTCTCCTTTTATGAATATTATTTGTTTACAGTCGAAAGTGCTTCCTTGCTTTTATCGCTCTCGGAGGCAGCTGACTTGATCATGGAATACAGCGTGATGATGGCCGGGATGGTCTGTACCACCACCACCAAGGCCAGAAATCCGACAAAAGCCAGCACCAGGATGCCGCTGTTAAAGGTCAGGCTGGTGTCTACGGCTTCAGGGGCTGCAGATGCGATGGCTGAAGTCAGGCTTGCAAGCAGTACAGTTACGGTGTTGATGATGATAGCGGCCGTTTTCATGGTAGCTCTCCTTTTTTTGGTGATTAATAATATCAGCCTTTGAATTGTGAAGCGCACAGGCAACAACCTGTTTGGTTCACACCACTGTAATTTATACCTTCGGCAGGTGGACTTCTTTTTCAGAAGCAGAAAACAGCCCTCTCAGCATCGAAACAAACAGTATCATGGCCGGCACCGCCTGCAGCATAATTATCAACGTACCGAACCCGATTAAAAACCACACTAACAGCCCACTCCCTTCACCAGCCGTTCCGGTTGCAGCAGCAAATGCCGTTCCGGTCCCGGCGCCAATAAAAGCTATCGCAGTTTTTATAATATTCGTTTTCATGACATCCTCCTTTATCCTGCAACTGTTTGTTCTTGGTTATGTACTATGCATTGACAGTGCCAAGCTATTACAAATTCTCAAATAATTATAACATACTATAATTATTAATTATATTTCGTAACAACCTGTTTAATGAAGTCTCAGCTTCGGTATGAACATGTATGGAAATATTATGCAGCGGGATTTTAAGAAAGTGACGTAAGACAGCCTAACCTACCAATATTAAAACATATAACAACTATCATTTAATTAGGCCAACCGTATTGCGGAGTTATGCATGGTGAAAGGGAAGGGTGAATTCTTGATAACGATCTCCAGCCACATTTATGAGTGCCTTCCCACAGAGTTGCTCCGTTTACCGTATGATGATATTAATTGCGTAACGTGGCGATAATCCGTTGTGGAATCATCAACAGCCCCATCGCATCGTATATACTTCTGGAAATTATATCGGCATGTTGGATTGCACAGACTGCACTCCCCTCACCTTCGAGCACGACAACGCCGAGCCGGGCCGCTTTCAACATCAGTCGGTCATCGGAGCCGTTTCCTATACAGACGACCTGTTCAGCACCCAGATCATGAATGTACCGCACCTTCTGCTCCGTGATCTGCTCGCCAGTAAAGAGTTGCACCGTACATGGCAATCCTGCCAGTTCCCGTTCTGCTGTGCCACTCGCATCTGCAGCCAAAACATGAATGGAAAAGTGCCCAGAAAGTTCTTCCAGCGTCTTATCCAGATTGGACAACAGCTTACCGTCACGGGCAATGGTGCCGTTATAGTCAAGCACCAGATACTTCAGATCCAATGTTCCAAAACCGGGGATATCAATCTTCATAGAGTTTATTCCTCCTAGCCGGACAAGAAGCTTCAGGGTTTCATCCATCTCTTTTATATAGCAGGAATCGTATCCAAAGGACTGCACTGGCGAGGAATTAGGTAGGGGGCACCGCATTTCGGTGCCCCCTACCGGGCAAATCAATCTCGTATTCAGTGGGCTGATTTCCCGCTCTGGTCCTTGTTAAGGTACATGTAGAACGCTGGAAAACAGACAAAAAAGGCGATACAGATCAGGTACTCAACTGTCTTTATGTACTGGTAAAAATCAACCAGCGTAAATACCGTCCTGATCTCTCCGATAGAGCCTAACAAATCCGTCATGGCTTCGTCCTCCGTAAGTCTCCGTAGATGTTTAATATTTATTTGCGTGCAGTCGAGAGTACTTCCTTGCTTTTATCGCTCTCGGAGGCAGCCGCCTTGATCATGGAATACAGTGTAATAATGGCTGGGATGGTCTGCACTACCACCACCAAGGCCAGAAATCCGACAAAAACCAGTACCAGGATGCCGCTGTTAAAGGTCTGGCTGGTGTCTACGGCTTCAGTGGCTGCAGATGCGATGGCTGAGGTCAGGCTTGCAAGCAGTACGGTTACGGTGTTGATAATGATAGCGGTCGTTTTCATGGTAGCTCTCCTTTTTTTACGGGTTAACAATAGCAGCTTTTCGGATTTTGAAGCGCACAGGCAACAACCTGTTTTAATTCTTCACGGTCTTCCGGCAGTACCGGTTTCAACAGATGGTAGAAAATCCCCTCCTTGCGCAGCTTGCGGATAACCGGGAGTGATACCTCATTTGATACCAGAATAATGGTCAGGTTCCGGCAGCATTTTTTCAACAGGGGTATCAGCTCAACCGCTGCCAACTCATCGAAGCTGCTGCCCAAAAGAATAACCCGACCTGTTTTTTTCAAAATTCCGTTGATAACACCGGCAGCGGTGGTGGTAACAGTTACATTGTAACCGGCTTCAATGCAGAGTTCAGCCATAACCTTACGGGACTCCCGATTCTCGTCAGCGATAAGAATACCGTCCATACCGCCCTCCTTTTAAACCTTCGGCACGTGAACTTCTTTTCCAGAAGCAGAAAACAGCCCCCTCAGCATCGAAACAAACAATACCATGGCCGGCACTGCCTGCAGCATAACTATCAACACACCAAACCCGATTAAAAACCATACCAACACCCCACTCCCCTCACCAGCTGTTCCGGTGGCTGCGGCTAATGCCGATGTGGCTCCGGCACCAATAAGAGCTACAACAGTTTTTATAATATTCGTTTTCATAGCATCCTCCTTGTTTTGCAGCAGGTCATACTTGCCATTGACCAAGCATATAAGATGCCAAATTGTAAATACCACCCATAATAGTTATAATATACTGATATAATTAGGCTATTATTTACCAGCATAATTTATTGCAGGCTCTGTGCTTGTATGAACTTGTATAGGATTGCTATGCGGTTGGTGACAGGAAGAACAACTGTTCATTGCTAACCTACAGATATATATGAGGTTACCTGTTTCAGCAAGTTTCCGTTACTGTATTATGGATTTATGCAGGGAAGTGAAGGAGAGAATTCCAGGGCGTGATCATTGGGTGCGAATAGGCAGATATACCGCAAAGGTAGTTCCTGCTTCAGGCGAAGAGTCAACGGTCACAAAGCCGCCGAGCTGTTGCACGGTACCAAAAACCATGGAAAGCCCAAGGCCTGTGCCCTGCCCAACCTCTTTTGTGGTAAAAAACGGTTCAAAGATATTTTTGCGGATATCTTCAGGAATGCCACAACCATGGTCTTTCACAGCGAGCCGGGCAAACATCCCCTGATGAGGACAACGGTGGAGCGCCAACAGCTCTGGATCAGGAGCAGCCAGAGCAGTGCTTGTGGTGATAGTGCCGAGGCCAGGCATGGCGTCCCGTGCATTAGTAATCAGGTTGAACAGCACCTGCTGCATTAAGGTGCGGTCGACCATGACATTCAAAGGTTCCTGGCAAGGAATGAATTCCAGATGAATCGGTTCCGTCAGCAGTTTTTGTCCCAGGACCAAGGCATCTGAAAGCAGCTCATTTAGTTCCAAAGGGCGTATACGCATGAACTGTTTGCTGCTGAAAGCCAACATGCTGCGGGTCAAGTGAGAACCGCGCTCCACTGCCTTAAGCATCTCTTCGAGGACACTGTGTAAATCAGCCTTATCGCACCTATCCATGACAAAGCGGGTGTTGTTGGAAACAATCTGAAGAATATTATTAAAGTCATGGGCAATCCCTCCCGAGAGCTGCCCCACCGCCTCCATTTTCTGTGCTTGACGCAACTGTTCTTCAACCTGCATCTTCTCGGTGATATCGGTAAAAGAGCAAACCATGCCGATAGCCTGATTGCCGTCCAGCATCGGGAGGGCACTAAAGGACACCGGAAAAGAACTGCCATCCCTACGCCAGAACAGTTCGTTTTCAACAACACCGGTAAATCCGGTTTCGCTCATTGTGTGGATTGAGCATTCATCTACAGGATACGGCCTGCCGTCCGGTCTGGTGTGATGGATCAGCTCATGCATTGACTGCCCCAGCAGTTCATTTGTCGAGTCATACCCCAACAGCCTGGCACAGGATTTGTTGGCCAAGGTACAACGGCCATCATGATCCGTCCCGTATATTCCCTCTTGAGTCGAGTCTAACAGTAATTGAATTTTGTAAAGATATTCCTGCTGATTATTGGAACCGACAAGTTGCCGTCTGCGGACGACGGAAAAATACAGGCATACAGCTGTTATGGCAATAAAAAGAAATAGGCCAGCAGAAGTCTGCAAGCCGAGCAGATGCTGGTGCAACTGACTCAGAACTTTGTTTTCAGCTCGGATACCGAGCGATAACAGGATTTTTTTGAAAGCTTGATCGTCAATGTATAAAAGAAACAGCATACTGCTGGTATAAACCAAGGAAGTCGGAATAAAGCGATACAGGAATAAGCGTAACAGAGAAGGCAATTTTTTCATACGGGCCCCGAGTGTATTTATAATTGCGTGCTTCTCTTGGTATCCTATTGCACCCAAATTTTCAACAGTTAATGCCGGAGATCATCTGGACTTATCTGTCAAAACCAGCAACGCGACTTTATTTCATGATGCTGAAACCCTAATCCGAGACCATGCAAAAAAACAGATACAAAAAATCAGCTTTGTAACCATTACAGTTGCGTGATATACAATCTGTATTCACTTAAAAAGACTTGCAACAGTACGTGCCGGAGTCGTGTACAAGGTGATGCCATGACACTAAAAAACGGAGAAAAAAACAAGGTCAGCGGTTTACTGCTCTACGAACAGGTAGCCGGAGAGATCACCGGGCTGATCAAACAGGGAACCTTCCGGACCGGAGACAGGGTACCGTCCATCCGCCAGCTCAGCCGCCGCTTCGATGTAAGCATCAACACGGTCATGCAGGCTTACAGCATGCTTGAGGACCAGCGTCTGATCGAGGCGAGGCCGCAGTCAGGCTACTACGTCCGCAGCCGCGTTCCGGAAATACGGGAAACGGTTCTGCCGGCGCGCTCCTTTAGCGCCCCGACCACGGTCACGATCAGCGACCTGTGCCATCAGGTCATGCGCAACATGATGAATCCTGATCTGCTGCCACTCGGAAGCGCAATACCGTACGCCCGGAATCTGCCGATCGACAAGCTTAACCGTATCATGGCCAGCGAACTGCGACGCTTTGGCGAGCAGAGCGTTATGTACCAGATGCCCCCCGGCTACGAACGGCTACGGGTTCAAATTGCCCGCCGGGCCCTCGTGGCAGGCATCAGCAGCGGGCCGAACGATATCATGGTAACGTCAGGCTGCGTTGAAGCCGTTTTTCTCGCCTTGCGTGCCACCTGTCACGCCGGCGATACGATCGCGGTCGAATCCCCCTTCTACTTTAACTTCATGCAGATGATCGCTGAACTGGGTCT
The DNA here is from genome assembly GCA_028686055.1 of Desulfuromonadaceae bacterium. Taxonomy (GTDB): domain Bacteria; phylum Desulfobacterota; class Desulfuromonadia; order Geobacterales; family Pseudopelobacteraceae; genus JACRCG01. The sequence continues at coordinate 3,107 of JAQUCU010000118.1, read as the reverse complement.
AAAGGCCCTGGAGATCCCTTCAACTCCCCGGGACGGCATCAGCATCGAGGCACTGCGCTATGCGATAGAGCAGGGGAAGATCAGCGCCTGTCTGGTCATTACCAATTTCAGCAATCCGCTCGGGAGCCTGATGCCGGAGGAACGGAAGCGTGAACTGGTGGAACTGCTCGCCAGCCACGAAATTCCGTTGATTGAGGATGATATCTACGGCGATCTGACGTTTGGCAACGAACGTCCCTCTGCCGCCAAATCATTTGACCGTTCCGGTCTCGTCATCTACTGTTCGTCGTTCTCAAAGACCATTGCCCCCGGTTACCGGGTTGGCTGGGCAATTGCCGGACGTTTTCAGGAGGAGATGGAACGGATCAAGATGATAATGAACATTGCCCCCGCTTCACCGCCGCAGCTTGCCATTGCCGAATTTCTCGCAACCGGCGGCTATGAGCACCACTTAAGAAGCATCCGGCGGATCCATGCCCGCAACATGTCACAGATGGCCGATGCAGTGGCCCGCTATTTCCCCCCCGGAACTCGCATGACTCACCCGGACGGCGGTTTTATGCTGTGGGTGGAAATGCAGGAGGGGATCGACGCCATCATGCTCTATCACCAGGCACTGGAACAGGGAATCAGCATCGTACCGGGCCCCCTCTTCTCACTCTCCAGCAAATACAGGCATCATATCCGCCTTTCGGCAGCGCAGTGGGACGAAAAAATAGAACAGGGGATCAGAGTATTAGGGACATTGGCGCACAAACTGATGCCGGAGTGATTTTTTTCTGTCAGCGAGAATGGGATGCGATGCCGGATTTAATTGACATAGAGAACAAAGGATTTGGGCGGGCGGGGCTAACTGCGGCGTGGCCAATCTGTCTCGGATATTTTCCTATCGGTCTTTCTCTGGGAGTACTGGCCCAAAAAATGGGACTGGCCCCATGGCAGATGGCTGCCATGTCGCTGTTTGTCTTTGCAGGCGGTTCCCAGTTCATCGCCGTGGCAATGCTGGAATCAGGCGCTTCGTCACTGGCGATAGTTTCCACTGTATTTATGATCAACCTGCGCCACCTGCTGATGAGTTCAGTCCTGGCGGTCCATCTCCGGGGGGTTTCCCGGCGCTTTCTGGCACTCTTCGCCTACGGCATCACCGACGAAAGCTTTGCCGTCAACCTGACCCGCTTCAATCAGGGGGGGTGGGACGTCCGCAGCGCCTTGACACTCAACCATGCAACCAACGCAACCTGGGTCATCAGCAGTGTGATCGGAGTCTATCTTGGACAACTGCTCCCGCCCGGCGCGGTCGGAGTCGACTACGCCCTGACCGGCATGTTCATCTGCCTGCTGGTCTTCCAGCTGCGCGGCCCGATCTTCATTATCACCGCCCTGATAGCGGCATTCTGCTCCCTGCTGGCCTATCTCTGGCTGCCGGGCAACGCCTATGTAATCATCGCATCCAGTCTGGCCGCCACTGCCGGACTGGCCCTGAAACGCGCAAAGCGGAAACGGGAGGGGAAACCGTGAGCCGCACCGGTTTCCTGATCCTGATGCTGGCCATGGGGGTTGTGACCTACCTGCCCCGGATGTTCCCCTTGCTCATGCTGTCTCGCCGCAGACTGCCGGGGTGGTTTGCCGAATGGCTGGAACTGGTCCCGGCCGCCATCCTGAGTGCCCTGATCGCACCGACCCTGTTCGCGCAAGCCGCGCCGAGGATCTTCAGTCTGGGGAAACCGGAATTGCTGGCAGCGCTCCCTACCCTCCTCTGCGCCTTCAAAACACGTTCTCTGGCCGGCACGGTGGTCGTAGGTATGCTCTGCTACTGGGCACTGAAACAGGTGATGTAGGGCTAGTCAGTTATTTTCAACGGACAGTGCATAGTATCCCATTGACATTCAAAATTCAGAATGTTATTTTGTGCATATACACATTATAATATGGAGGTACACAATGAAAGTATGTTTTCCGGTTTTGGAAAATCAGGGGTTGGAGAGTCAGGTGCATGGACATTTTGGTTCTGCACCGGGGTTTGTCGTCGTTGATATCAACACCAACGAGCTGACGTCCATAAACAACAGCGACAAGATCCATGAGCATGGAGCCTGCAACCCGGTTGCAGGGCTTGGCGGTCATCATGTGGATGCAATAGTGGTTGGCGGCATCGGCGGCGGGGCGCTGCATAAACTCAATAGCGTCGGGATCAGGGCTTTCCAGACACAGGGAGGAACCATTGCCGAGAACATTGCGCTTTTCCGGGCTGACGGACTGCCGGAATACATGCCTGGCCATACCTGCGGCGGCCATAGCCATAGCGGCGGGTGTTCCCACTAACCATGCCGCGACCATGTAAACCGAGAATCTGCACCTGTCCTCACCGAACCGGATACTCAGCGGTCTACAAACCGGCGGGCACTCCGCTCATGGATCTTGAGACGATTCAACTCGCTCACGATGAACTGGAGACCCTGCATCTTTGTGACGGTGAGGGAAAAACCCAGGAAGAGGCGGGTGTATGCATGGGCGTCTCTCGCGGGACGGTCCAGCGTCTTCTGACGAGCGCCCGCGGCAAGGTGGCCCGGGCGCTCGTCGGTCATAAGGCGCTGGCAATTTCCGGAGCCGACTTGCAAGAAGAGAAATTTAGCGGTTCGGGTAACAGCGCCGCAGTAGATTAAAAATATCCATAAAACGTAAAGCGCCACTTCCAAACATAACAGAAGACTCCTGACGCACGACGGGGTGACTGCCTAACGCCGTCACCCCGCTTGTTTCTAATGTTTCATCCCTGAATACTTCAGCGTCCCCTTCCGCAATTCCCGTTTCTTCATCAGCACGAATATCACCGGCGTCATGATAAGCACGTGTACCGCCGAAGAGATCATACCGCCGATCATCGGTGCGGCGATCGGTTTCATCACATCGGCACCGGTACCCGTTGACCACATGATTGGCAGCAGACCGAGCAGGGCCACGGCAACGGTCATCAGCTTGGGACGCATCTTTAGGAGAAACAACAGCGATTCCATAACTTCCAACAATCCTTTTCAAAGCTTTTCTAACAGCATCTTCTAAATTACCATTAAACTCATCTGAAATTAAATGAGCAATAACTTCCGTGT
>JAQUCU010000117.1 GCA_028686055.1 Desulfuromonadaceae bacterium | reverse complement strand
ATCAGTAATATTACCATGCTCTCAATCATCCTGACCGGCGCCGCGCTGCTCCGCGAAAGGGAGCATGGCACGGTGGAGCACCTGCTGGTGATGCCAGTCACCCCTTTTGAGATCATGGCTGCCAAGGTGTGGTCCATGGCACTGGTGGTGCTGGTGGCCTCGTCCTGTTCACTGTTTCTGGTCGTCCAGGGTGCGCTCAAGGTACCGATCGAAGGTTCCATACCCCTCTTTCTGGCCGGCACGGCGCTGCACCTGTTTGCTACCACATCCCTGGGAATCTTCCTCGGCACGCTTGCACGCTCGATGCCTCAGTTCGGGCTGCTGATGATGCTGGTCCTACTGCCGTTGCAGATCCTCTCCGGCAGCGTCACCCCACGCGAAAGCATGCCCGAATTCGTCCAGTTCGTGATGCTTGCAGCTCCCAACACCCATTTTGTCAAGCTTGCCCAGGCGATTCTGTACCGCGGCGCCGGGCTTGCGATTGTCTGGCCGCAGTTCATCGCGCTTGCCATTATCGGCTCTGTTTTATTTGCCTTATCGCTCGCTCGCTTCCGCAAGACCCTAGGGACAATGGCGTGAAATTCGGAGCCGGACATCAGCAGCAGGGCAGTGCTCCGTCATGATCCCATGCAGCAGCACAGATTTACCCGGCAGAACTTCATAAGGAAAACCAAGTTCCCCTTTGCTTTTTTAGATGGTTGGTGTATATTTTTCACCTATTTTTCCGCATTATAAGGACTTACGTGGTTCAGGCACTTGGACACATAACGATTGAGGCCTTGCGTGATCTGGGACGATCAGGCTGGTTCCTGCTCTATTCCCTCTACATGATCGTCAGGCGGCCGGGCAACCTGGTGCATGTACTCAAGCAGCTGCGTTTTATCGGCACCAAGTCGCTGTTCGTAATTGTGCTGACCGCGGGATTTACCGGCATGGTCCTCGGCCTGCAGGGGTATTACTCCCTGTCCAAGTTCGGTTCCGAGGGGATGCTCGGTGCAGCAGTGGCACTCTCACTGATCCGCGAGCTCGGGCCGGTACTCGCCGCGCTGATGGTAACCGGGCGGGCCGGCAGCGCCATCACGGCCGAAATCGGCATCATGCGGATTACCGAACAGATCGATGCGCTGGAAACCATGGCGCTCGACCCGTTCAAGTACCTGGTCACGCCGAAGTTCATCGCGGCGATGATCTCTCTCCCCCTGCTATGCGCCATCTTCGATGTGATCGGCATCTACGGCGGCTGGCTCGTCGGAGTCAAACTGTTGGGGGTTAATCCCGGCGCTTATTTCTATGAAATGGAAAATTCGGTTGTCTGGCGCGACGTTTACTCCGGTTTTTTGAAATCCTTTTCCTTCGGCGTGATAATCGCCTGGATCGGCTGCTACAAAGGCTACTACGCCGGCCATGGCGCCGAGGGGGTCTCCAAGGCCACGACGGAGTCGGTTGTATTGACATCGGTTATTATTCTTGTGTGGGATTACTTCCTTACTTCGGTGCTGCTCTGACATGATTACCATACGAAACGTGCATAAGTCATTCGGCTCACAAAAAGTACTTGACGGTCTCGATCTCGACATTCCCGACGGCAAGATCACCGCAATCATCGGACCCAGCGGGGAAGGAAAGAGCGTGCTTCTGAAGCACCTGATCGGCCTGCTGCAGCCTGACAGCGGCGAAGTCGAGGTTGACGGTGAAAGTATCGTTGATCTGCGCCGTTCCGAGCTGAACCGGATCAGGGAAAAGTTCGGCATGCTGTTTCAGAACGTGGCGCTATTCGACTCAATGACGGTTTTTGAAAATGTTGCGTTCCAGCTGCAGGAAAAGACATCCCTGTCAAAAGGGGAGATCCGGAGCAAGGTTCTCGCCGCTCTTGAAGACGTCGGGCTGAAGAACATTGAGAATAAATTCCCTGATGAGCTCTCCGGTGGCATGAAGAAAAGGGTCGGACTGGCACGGGCGGTGGTGCTCAATCCGAAGATTATCCTGTTCGATGAACCGACCACCGGACTCGACCCCATCATAAAGCGGGCGATTCATCAGCTGATCAAGGACACCCACGCCAAGTTCGGCTTTACAGCCGTGATTGTTTCGCATGAGATACCGGATATTTTTGACGTGGCCCAGAATATTGCCATGCTGTTCAGGGGTAGAATTTTGCAGTACGGCACACCGGAAGATATTAAAAATTCAGACGACCCGGCGGTCCGGCAATTCATCAGCGGCAGCCTGGACGGCCCGATTCAGATGATATAAGAGGTATGATATGAACATGGTAAAACTGGAAATGATGGTCGGCACATTTATGCTGATCGGCATCCTCTGCCTGGGGTATGTTTCAATAAAACTGGGAAAAATGGAGATTATGGGGGGCGATTTTTACACCGTTGTCGCCAGCTTTGATTCGGTTTCAGGGCTGAAGCCGGGTGCCAAGGTCGAAGTGGCCGGAGTCGAGGTCGGGAAGGTTGACCGGATTGCGCTCGATCCCAAAAGCGGCGACCGGGCGCTCGCCTACCTTAAAATCCAGTCCGGAGTAAAAATCACCGATGATGTCATCGCATCGGTCCGGACAAGCGGGATCATCGGTGATAAATTCATCAAACTCCGTCCGGGTGGTTCCGAAACCATGCTCAAGAATAACGATAAGATCCGTGAGACCGAATCGGCCATTGATATTGAAGAGCTGATCAGCAAATTCATCCACGGCAAGATTGAGTAACCTCCACTCTAAAGGAATTGAGCAATGAAATCATTTTTGTTCGCCTGCGCTGCTGCCTGGTCACTGTTTGCTTTCACCGGCACCGGACTTGCGGCCGAGCCCCAGGCATCTAAAAAGGTTATGACTCTGGATGACTGTATCCGAATGGCACTGAAAGCGGCCCCCGAACTTGGAGAAGCTCAGAGCGATATCGAACTGGCTGCCAGCAAGCTGGACGAGGCCGGTTCTTACCGTTTCCCGCGGCTTGAGGTAACGGCGCTGGCCGGACCGGCACCGACCGCAGACCGCTCTGACATCTCCCCCGAAGTCCAGACCGACAGGGGGTTCGGCTTCAACAAGCTTACCTGGTTCACCAGCACTGATGCCACGATCATTCAGCCGCTCTACACCTTCGGCAAAATATCCGAGAACATGAAAGCCGCCACCCACGGCATTGAGGTCGACCGGTCCCGCAAGCAGCAACGGGCCAACGAGATCGTCCAGAAAGTAAATGAATACTATAACGGCCTGCTGTATGCCCGAGAGATGAAGGAGCTGGTACTGGAGGTTCAGGAAACCCTGGACGGTGCCCGCAAGACAGCACGGAAGCTGCTCGACCAGGAATCGGACACTGTTGACGAGATGGATCTCTACAAACTGGATGCTTTTTCAGGAATGGCTGCAAAATATCTTGAAGAGGCGAAGAAGGGGGAAGCTCTTGCCCTGGCCGCCCTGAGAGCACGTATGGGCATGCCGGTCGACGCGCCGCTGGAAGCCGGAACCGAGCGGCTTGTGATTGTTGATGTTGATATTCCTCCACTGGAATCGTACATTGAATCCGCGCGCCGGCGGCGCCCCGAATTCCATCAGATTGATGAAGGGCTCAAAGCCCGTACGGCGCTTGTTGAAGCGGCCAAGGCCAACTATTACCCCGATATTTTTCTGGGAGGACTCTTTTCCTGGTCCTATGCAGACGACCGCGACCGGATTAAGAACCCCTATATCGATGACCGGTTTAACCACCTCAACGCCGGTGTTGCGCTCGGGGCTCGCTGGAAACTGGATTTCGGCATCACCGGCGCAAAAGTTGCCGGTGAACGTGCTCAGTACAACCGCCTGCTCAGTACCCGTGATTACGCCGACGCCAATGTGCCACTTCAGGTAAAAAAATATTATCTGGAACTCATAGAAGCCAAAAACAGCGCAGCGGCAATGCGCAAGGCCTATGTGAATGCCAAAAAATGGGCCGTAACCGCTGTTGCCAACTTCGATTTCGGCCTGGGTCCTGCCAAGGATATATTTGAGGCTCTTCAGGCCTACTCAACCATGCGGGCCGACTTTTTCAAGTCTATCTACAATTACCGTATTGCTGCCGCTAATCTGGACTATGCTACAAATGAACCATTACACAGCCCTGCACAATAATCTGAAGGAGTTCGCATGCTGAAACGAATAGTACTACTGCTGACAGCTTCCCTATTCATGGCTTCGGTTGCATCTGCAAACCCGGTCGATGATGTAAAAAAAACCGTTGATGAAGTCGTGCGTATTGTCGCTTCCAAGGACATGAAGAAAAATCCTGCCAAACGGAGACAGGCGTTAAAAAAATCCATCAGCACCATATTTGACTACTCTGAAATGGCTAAACGCTCGATGGGCAAATACTGGAACATGCGCACCCCCGCCGAGAAGAAGCATTTTACAGAACTTTTTGCATCGCTGCTTGAAAATTCATATGCCGGGAAAATAGAATCATACAACAATGAGAAGATTGTCTATATCAGGGATTTTGTTGATGGTGATTATGCAGAGGTAAGGTCAAAGGTTATCACCCCGGCCCGCGACGAGTTCACGCTTGATTACCGCCTGGCAAAGCAGAACGGCAAGTGGATGGTGTATGATGTGATCATTGAGGGTGTAAGTCTGGTTTCGAACTATCGCAGCCAATTCAACAAGATCATCACCGCCAACGGCTATAACAAACTTGTGGAAAAATTGCAGAGTAAGAACCAGGAGCTGAAGGCGCCATAATTAGTGTGAATTCTCTTGACACCCGCTTTATGGCTGTGATAAACGCTCGTGAACGCAGTTTCGGATGTTTTTGCAGAACTTTGCAAGTAGCACTCTTGACCAGGCTTTGCGCTTTTCCTGCATCAGACTCCAGAAACTTTAGCGGTAACCACATGTCCCGGCGCGATACCGGACAAAAAAGGAGGCAGGAAATGGCACAGGGCAAAGTTAAATGGTTTAACGACACAAAAGGTTTTGGCTTCATCGAGCAGGAGGGGGGCGAGGATGTTTTCGTTCATTTCTCTGCGATTACCGGCGACGGCTTCAAATCACTCGCAGAAGGCGATGCAGTAACCTTTGAAATCACCCAGGGTCCGAAAGGTCTGCAGGCTGCCAACGTAGTAAAGCAGTAGCAGGTACCTGACATTCTGGAATTTGCATAAGCCCGCTGCTCTCAGCGGGCTTTTTTTGTGGCTGTTTTTCTACGATGCACTGCAGTGTCCAGATCTCTCCCGGATCCACCACTAAAAAGAAGCCCGGAGTCTTCTTCGCGTCCCAGCTCCTTCAACGCCTCCAGCACCTTGGACCTTTCTGCAGGCAGATGCCACAGCAGCAGAGACTTCTGCAACCCCTTTTCACGATCACTTGTTGCCGTATAGACCCGCTTTCCGGTCATCGGATCAATCCCGCTGTAGAACATGCAGGTGGCAATGGTACCGGGAGTAGGGGTAAAGTCCTGAACCTGTTCCACCTTCATCCCCATTTTTTTGAGAATCAATGCCAGTTCAAACATATCACCCAATGTACAACCAGGATGTCCGGAGATAAGATACGGCACTATATACTGACGCTTGCCAAGCCGGTCATTCTCGGCGCGGAACCGGGCAAGAAACGTTTCAAATGCCTTCCTGCCCGGTTTGCGCATGAAGTCGGTAACGCGATCAACCAGATGTTCCGGAGCTATCTTCAGCAGTCCGCTGACATGGTGCCCTACCAACTCGCTAAAGTACGCCGGCTGCCTCTCGAGCAGATCGTAACGGACTCCGGATGAAACCGCCGTATGGCGCACACCATCCAGAGAGCGGACAGCCTGCAGCAGCGACGTTGCCGGTGTATCTGCAGTGCGCAGGTTTGGGCATATATCGGGGAAAATGCAACTCTCGCGCTGACATTTTTTCATCGCTTCAATATTGCGGCAACCGAGGCCGAACATGTTGGCGGTAGGCCCCCCAATATCGCTGACCGTGCCGCGAAACCATGATTTACGCGTCATCGCGGATATCTCTGCAAGAATAGAGCTTTTGCTGCGGGACTGGATCGTTTTACCCTGATGCATCGTGATCGCACAGAACGCACATCCGCCAAAACAGCCGCGATGACTGGTGACGGAGGTTTTGATCTGTTCCCAGGCGGGGATGTTTTCGACGTATGACGGGTGTGGACTCTTTTCAAACGGCAAGGCATAGACTGAGTCCATTTCCCCTTCCGTCAGCGGGAACGTCGGAGGATTGCAGACAAGCACCCGGTTGCCGTGCTGCTGCACCACGATCCGGGCGGACCAGGGGTTCTGCTGGAGGAATACTGTCCGGAACGCTTCGGCAAATTTTTCCTTTGATGCCGACACCTCCTCATATGACGGTATGGTCACCTGGGAACCGTTGTCAAAACCGCTGCAGCTGTACGCAGTACCGCGCACGTCACGGATTTCACCGATCGCTGCACCGTCCCGCATCCGCTCGGCGACTTCCAGAATCGCCCGCTCACCCATGCCGTAGACCAGCAGATCCGCCTTGGCGTCAAAAAGGATCGACCGGCGCACCTTGTTTTCCCAAAAATCGTAGTGGGCAAAGCGGCGCAGCGATGCTTCGATGCCGCCGATAACGACCGGCACGTCCTTGAAGGCTTCCTTCAGACGGGAGGTGTAAACCATTGTGGCGCGGTTGGGGCGCGCACCGTGACGGTTTCCGGGTGTGTAGGCATCATCGTGACGGAGTTTGCGCGCAGGGGTGTAGTGTGACACCATCGAATCCATCGCTCCGGCGGAAACGCCAAAGAACAGGCGGGGGCGGCCGAGCGCCATGAAAGGTTCTTTTGAGCGCCAGTCCGGCTGCGCGATGATACCGACGCGGAAACCGTGGCCCTCAAGCCAGCGGGCCAGCAGCGGCACACCGAAAGAGGGGTGGTCAATATAGGCGTCACCGTTGACCAGGATAACATCCAGCTCTTTCCAGCCCCGCTGCCGCATTTCTTCCTGTGTTGTAGGGATAAATGACATGTGTCAGGGGAACAGGGCCAGACCTTCAAGCCCGGTCGTTTCAGGAAAGCCGCAGACCAGGTTCATATTCTGTACCGCCTGTCCGGAAGCACCCTTTACCAGGTTATCGATCGCCGATACGACAATGATTCGGCCGGTACGTCGGTCTACCAGAGGAGCGATGTCGCAGAAGTTGGAGCCGCGCACGAAAGCGGTAGATGGAAGGCTGCCGCTTGTGAGGATCCGGACGAACGGTTCGCCAGCATAGAATTCACTGTACAGGGCCGCGATCGTTTCGTTGTCGAGCGTTTTTTCCGGGGTGGCATAGACCGTTGAGAGGATGCCCCTGTCCATCGGCACCAGATGCGGAGTGAAGGTGATTTTGAGCTGTTCTCCAGCCAACAGGGAGAGTTCCTGTTCGATCTCCGGTGTGTGCCGATGGGCCCCGCCGGCGGCGTATGCCTTATACCCCTCGTTCACCTCACAGTACAGGCTGTCTACCTTGGCAGAGCGACCTGCACCGGTAACTCCGGATGCGGAGTCGGCGATAATGCTCGACAGGTCTATCAACCCGTTTTTCAGCAAGGGCGCTAAAGCAAGAATAATGCTGGTAGGATAGCAACCGGGGTTGGCGACCAGTTTTGCCCCCCTGATCCTGTCACGTCTGATCTCCGGCAATCCATAGACAGCCTTTTTGAGGTTTACAGGATTAAGGTGCGGTTCGTACCACTCCCCGTACACCGCCGGATCGGAAAGGCGGTAATCCGCCGACAGATCGATGACCTTCTTACCCAGCTCAAGGAAGGTCGGCACAACCTCCATAGCCGCTTTATGAGGGAGTGCGGTGAAGATTATATCCGCCTTTCCGGCCACCCGCACCGGTTCCAGATTTTCCAGCACACTATCACAGCGCCCTCTCAGAGTAGGGAACACTTCGGAGATGCGCTTTCCTGCGCTCTGCTCAGAAGTCAGACAGGTCACCACCACCTCCGGGTGGCAGTGGAGGATGCGGATCAATTCCAGGCCGGTATAGCCGCTGGCGCCTACGATAGCAATCTTCAACATTGGCATGGCTCCTTTCAAAGCCCCTGCTTAACAGGATAGGTGTGGTAACGAAGCCGTTTGCTGCCATCAAAGAGCAGCAAACGGCTTACAACGTACTAAAAAGGGGGGAACATTTGAGCTTTTACCTATCTTTTCCTGCTTAAACCGTCAGCGGTTTTTTCTGTCTGTCTCAATATAGTTTTTGAATATAGCAGATTATGGCCAGGAAGAAAATATCAATTGGCGCACACGCCAGCCCACCGGGGGACCATCGGCCGAAGGTTTCCCGCAGGCCGTTGTTCAGAACCTGTACACGGATTTGCAGGAGCAGATGTTCGAATTCCGTACTGAGATATGTAGCAGAGAGAGTGATTAAAATTGACGATCCGGTATTCTGGAGTAAGCTTTTAAAAGAGAGGCAAGAAGCGTCATTGGACCGGCTTTACGTTTTCGGAGGATGGGCAATGATTGCCGAAAAAACTGCATTAGAGAAAATTCTGAAGGAGATGACTGATATTTTTATCCACGGCATCCTGTCAATAGGTAACGAATTGCAAACCAACATATGTGACAACAGGGAACAGTATGACTCGATATGTTTTTAAATCACTGGCCATTCTGGCGATGATACTCGCGACAACGAACGCGGCATGTGCTGATTCCCCGCTCGACTATACCGTGTCACTGGGTGAAGCAATTACCAAAGGATTACAGGCAAACATAAATATTTTGACAGCTGGAACAAGGATGGAAGAGGCGAACGGCAGCCGGGAGAGACGGTTGTCGGCGTATCTTCCACACGTGCGCATTGAGACGCCATTTGCCTACCAGAGTCGCAACCTGAAAGCTCAAGGCATAAGCTTTCCGAATTCACCATCAATTGTCGGGCCATTCACAAGTTATGACTTCAGAGTTTACGGCGACCAGACAATTTTCGATCTCCAGAGTTACCATACCATCAAGGCCAGTGAAAAAGACCAGACGGCCCGCACGAACGATTACGAAGAGGCACGAAGCCAGGTGATCCGGCAGGTAGCCGTCAATTACATTGTTGCTGAATATGCTGCGGCTAAGGTGGAAACGGCAGAATCACTGGTCAGAACGTCTGAAACACTTGAGAAACTGGCCAGAAATCAACGTGACGTAGGTGTCGCCGATGGCATTGATGTACTCCGCGCCCAGGTGCAGCTTGCGAATGACCGACAAAATCTTCTCGTTGTGAAAAATTCGTATCAGAAATCGCTACTGGTTCTGGCAAGAAGCATTGGAGTAGACCTTGCCGCCCGGATCAGACTTTCTGACCGGCTCGTTTTCAAAAAGCTGGCAGCACCTCAGATTGAACAGGCGGTACAGGCTGCCCT
>JAQUCU010000116.1 GCA_028686055.1 Desulfuromonadaceae bacterium | reverse complement strand
ACCAGGAATACCAAAGAATTTTGTCATCGAGCGGAGTATGATCGCGTTGTCGCTCTGCACGATCATCCGCTTGGCCGATGCCTCCTCGCAGAAATCCATAAAGGCCTCATCAAGAATCAGAAAAATTCCGGCTGACTGGCAGAGGCTGTGGACCTTCTCTATGGTTCTCTGCGGATAAAGCGTCCCGTTGGGATTTCCGGGATTGCAGAGAAAGAGCAGATCAATGCCACCGGCCAGAGCCCGTTCCAGTTCAATGATGTCTATTGAAAAATTGTTTTCAGGAGTCAGGATGAAATGCTGCACATCCCAATGGTGCTGATTCAACGCCCGGGCATATTCGCTGAACGATGGGGATATTATCAGCGCTTTTTTGCCGGGCAGCATGGCCGGCAGGTTATAGATAAGTTCGGTGGAACCGTTGGCAATCGTAAAGTTGGCCGGAGAAAGGGCATGAAATTTCGCAAGTGCATGTTTCAGCTCTTTGTGGCTGGTATCAGGATAATGGGCCAGACTGCCGAGTGAAGAGATCAGGGCCTTATGCACCTCTGGCGACATGCCGAGCGGATTTATGCTGGCGGAAAAATCAAGTATCTGATCCGGTGCGACGCCAAGCGTTCGGGCAACGGTGAATATATTGCCGCCATGATCATAGGGACTGGACATGTAATCCTCTCAGGAAGAAGGCTGCAACCATACTTATCAATGCCATTAACAGGGTTGAGATATACATCAGCTTGATCATCCCGATATACGCACGTTCGTCAAGCGGTTGCAGATCATCGCCGATATACTCTTTCCATGAGGAAATTCCGTTATAGCGGGAAGCCCCACCCAAACGCACGCCTAACGCACCGGCAACCGCCGCTTCCGGGTGTCCGCTGTTGGGTGAGGGATGTTTCAGTCGATCCCGGCGGGTTATCCGTGTGGCGCCGGATGCCGAGCAGCCGGCAAGAGGGGCAGCGGCTATCAGCAGCAGGGCTGAGATACGCGCCGGGATATAGTTAAGCAAGTCATCCATCCGCGCCGATGCCCACCCAAACCGCAGATAGCGCTCGTTCCTGTAGCCGACCATGGAGTCCAGGGTACTGACAGCTTTGTAGGCTATCGCGACAACCGGTCCGCCGATTGTCAGCCAGAAAAGCGGTGCGATGATGCCATCGGAGGTGTTTTCGGCGACCGTTTCCACGACTCCACGCCAGATCTCCGGTTCTTCAAGATGACCGGTATCACGCCCGACAATGCAGGAGAGATAACGGCGGGCGGACGGGAGGTCACCTGCCAGCAGCGCTGCGACAACGCGGGCGGACTCTTTGTGCAGGGAGCGGGCGGCCAGGCAGGTTGACGAGATCAGAACGGCAGCGATCCAGCCTGCAGGCGGCAGCACATACGAGAGCGACTTCAGCAGAATCCAGGCAGTACCGGATGAGATGGTGACAACCAGCAGAAGCAGCAGCACCCCAGCCAAACGTTCGTTCAGCCGGACCCGGCGCAAGCCTTGCTCCAGAAAATGAATCAAACGCCCGATAGCGATCACCGGATGCGGCAGCCAGGCAGGATCTCCGATGATCAGATCGAGCAGCAGAGCCAGAAAGATGATGGCCGGATCAGCGGATGTCACTGCCCATCCCGCAGATTGCCATGAGGCGTGGCAGATCGAGATTTTTTTCAAACTGGCCCGCCAGTTGGTCAAAGGGGTCGTCCTGCGGCTGTTTTTCCAGGCCGCACTTGAGCAGCGGCATCCCCTTTTCATGCCGAATGCCGTTCAGATAGATTTCGCGGAAGTGAGGGTTTTCGAAGATGCCGTGCAGATACGTGCCGAAGACCCTGCCACCATCCGACACTGCTCCGTCTTCTATTGTGACAGGGGCATCCCCACGCCGGAAGATACGGGAAAACGGCCGTGACCCGGTGCCAAGTGTTGTCAGCCCCATATGGATTTCATATCCGCTCATGACCCCGCTACACTCCGGAGTGACGGTCAATCCTCCTTCATCCAGATACGCAAGCGCCTGATGCGTCTCTTTCTCCATCAGAAGGACCGTTGTGGAAGGGAGCAGATCGAGCCCCTGCGCCTCTTTGACAGGAGATTCAACTCCGTCCGGGTCAAGCACCGCTGTTCCCATCATCTGAAAACCGCCGCATATCCCGACAATATGCCCCTTAAATGTGTGTATTGCGGAGAAAAAACCCCGTTCCATCAGAAAATGGAGATCTGCTATGGTTGACTTGCTGCCGGGAATGATCAGGACATCCAGTCCCTGAAGTTGTTCCGGCTTTTCAACATAACTGAGATGAACATCCGCTTCGTTCTGCAGCGGGTCAAAATCGGTAAAGTTGGAGATTCTCGGCAGTCTGAGGACTCCGATGTGAATTTTTCCGGACCCGGCCACCATGCCGGCAGCTTTGGAAAGTTTCCCCAGAGCGACACTGTCTTCAGCCGGAATGTTTATGTCTGCAAGCCAGGGGAGAACACCAAGCACCGGTATGCCGGTACGCTGCTCGATAAATTCAATGCCCGGCGTAAGGATATCGGCATCGCCCCTGAATTTATTAATGATTATCCCTTTAACGCAGGAGCGTTCCAGCGGTTCCAGCAGCTCTATCGTACCGATGATCTGGGCAAAAACACCGCCACGGTCGATATCGGCCACCAGAATAACGGGACATCCTGCCATTGACGCCACCTTGAGGTTGGCAATGTCGTTCTTTTTCAGGTTTATTTCCGAGATGCTGCCGGCACCCTCGATTACTATGAAATCGTATGCCTGACGAAGGCGATTAAAACTCTCCCGGATTTTTTCAAAAGCGGTAGGCTTGTAGGCGTCATACTCGGCAATGGACATGTTGCCCACCGGCCTTCCCTGTACAACCACCTGGCTGCCGGTATCGGAATTTGGCTTGAGCAGGACAGGGTTCATGTCGGTATGGGGATTGATGCCGCAGGCCTGGGCCTGCACCGCCTGGGCGCGGCCGATCTCCCCACCTTCCGGAGTGACATAGGAATTGAGCGACATATTCTGGGATTTGAACGGAGCGGCGGACACCCCCCGCTTGACAAGACAGCGACAGAAAGCAGACGTGACAATCGATTTTCCCACATCAGATGCGGTCCCGCAAAACATGACCGCTCCCTGGCGCAGCAGCGGCTCCGGCTCCACCTTCGCTCCTGTAGCGGTCCCCTGCCCGTACTTGGCGGCATAACCGCGCGGCGTCACGATACGTTCCTCGGCATCAATGAAACTGCTCGCATTTCCGATCAGCACGATACTGGTCATATCGATCTCATGGTCCAGCAACTGACCGAGGGTTGTCACCGTAACCGTTTGCCCCTCACGGCAGGCGTTGCGCACGATCCCTGCCGGAGTTTCAGGTGGTCGATGTGCCAGGATGATGCTCCGCGCTTCCTCTATCTGCGTCCTGCGGCTCTTGCTACGCGGGTTGTAGATGGAGATGACAAAATCCGCCCTGGCCGCAGCTTCCAGCCTAACTTTGATCAGGTTCCACGGAGTCAGCAGATCTGACAGCGAGATCACCGCAAAATCGTGCATCAGGGGGGCGCCAAGCAGCGCAGCCGCAGCCTGAACAGCAGAAATACCAGGAATTATCCGGACGTCAAGACGGGGCAGCTCCGGATTCTCTCTGGCGTCCATCTCCACCAGTTCCAGTACGAGACCGGCCATGCCGTAAATTCCGGAATCACCGCCCGAAACCAGTGCAACAGCCTCTCCGGCGCGTGCCAGCCTGATCGCTTCACGACAGCGCTCCACCTCCTGCATCATACCGGTAGACATGACCTGCTTGCCGCCCAGCAGCGGCCGCACCAGTTCAACATAACTGCCATACCCGACAATGATATCGGAAGAATCAATAGCCTGCCTGGCGGCATCGGTCAGATGGCAGGGGGCACCCGGACCGGTACCAACGATATACAGTGGAGCCATGTGAGCCTCGAAGCGGAATTAGTTAACAATCGAACATCATATTTCCGGGATGAATGGAAACAATGGGATCAAGCCGGGGCGTATCAGTGCAGAGTCCGGAAATCCTTGCTGCAGCTGCAGCTCATCAAGATTGCGCGGTCAGGCGTTCAGCGATCAGCATACACAACCAGCCCGGACTCTGAAACCTCAACCCGGCAGTTTGAAAAGCCGCGGCGTTTGAGGCGGAACATTATCAGCGGGGCGACCAGGGGGTAAACACCTGCCATAATCAGCGGGAAATGAGTGTAGGACATGCCCATAAGCGCGTTCACAGTCGCCCTGAAACGTGTTGAACCTGGCCTTTTCACACGGCTGCATGAATTTCTGTCGGGTCTCATGCCCTAGCTGTGCTCGCTGGTTTCATGGAACACCAGATCCTTCCAGCTCTCAATGGTATTATCAAGACGCCACTGACTGCCGGCCATATAGGTCAGCTTGCCTTCACCGTCGATATAGACATGCATGGCTTCTTTCCTCTCGAAATCTTCAACCTGCTTCTTTTCACCGGTTACCCAACGGGCCGTAACATAACTGACCGGCTCAAAAGCGACTTTAACACCGTATTCATGTTCAAGGCGATGCATAACCACCTCAAACTGCAGCAGGCCGACCGCTCCGATCACCCAGTCGGCACCCATCAGCGGCTTAAAAACCTGAGTGGCGCCCTCTTCAGCCAGCTGCACCAGCCCTTTCTCCAGGGCCTTTGACTTCATCGGGTTAAGCAGGCGCACCTTGCGAAAGTGCTCCGGTGCAAAGCTGGGAATGCCGGTGAATTTTAGATCTTCACCCATTGTGAAGGTGTCGCCAATCTTGATCGTACCGTGATTATGGATACCGATAATATCTCCGGGCCAGGCCTCTTCAACATTGGTGCGGTCCTGGGCCATGAATATCGTGGCGTTCGCAATCTGGACGTCACGCCCCAGACGCACATGACGGACCTTCATGCCGCGGGTAAACTTGCCGGAACATATCCGGAAGAACGCAATCCGGTCGCGGTGAGCCGGGTCCATATTTGCCTGGATCTTGAACGTAAATCCGCTGAACGGTTCTTCATAGGGAGACACTGTACGGGTGGCGCTTTCACGCGGGAGCGGATGCGGCGCATACTGAACAAAAGCATCCAGCAGCTGCTGCACACCAAAAGTGTTAATGGCACTGCCGAAGAAAACCGGCGTTTGACGCCCGGCCAGATATGCCGACATATCGAAGGGATTAGCGGCTCCCTCCAGCAGTGCTATGTCATTTCTCAGTTCTTCAACCTGGCTTCCAAGCAGCTCATCGAGACGTGGGTCGTCCAGACCATTAACCGTTATGATTTCACCGGTGCCGTTATCCGCATCCGCATCGAAAAAAATCAGCTCTTTTGTATAAAGATGATACGTGCCCCGAAACCGCTTGCCCATTCCGATCGGCCAGGTAATCGGGGCCGTCTGCATATGGAGGTTTTTTTCAATATCATCCAGCAGGTCAAACGGCTCCTGTCCCTCACGGTCAAGCTTGTTCATGAAGGTCATGATCGGGGTGTGACGCAGACGGCAGACATCCAGCAGTTTTTTGGTTTGGCTTTCGACACCTTTGACGGAGTCGATCACCATTAATACAGAGTCCACTGCGGTCAGCACACGATAGGTGTCTTCCGAAAAATCGTTATGGCCGGGGGTATCCAGCAGATTTATCTCACACTCGTCGTAGGTAAACTTCATGACCGATGAGGTAACAGAGATGCCCCGCTGTTTTTCCAGCTCCATCCAGTCGGATGTTGCATGACGGTTGCTCTTTCGAGCGCGAACTTCGCCTGCCTGCTGAATAGCACCGCCAAAGAGCAGAAGTTTTTCTGTGATGGTTGTCTTGCCTGCGTCAGGGTGACTGATTATGGCAAAGGTGCGACGTTTTTCGACTTCCTGCTGGTTGAACAGTTCCACGTGGTGTAACTCCTTAATAGTACGATAGAGATTAAGACCGGAATACCAGTCGGTCAAGGCACCATCTGCCGCCACCGGCGATCATCAGATAGAGAGCCATCCCCAGCAGGGCAATATTGTATTCGATGCCGTGTCCGCGGCCGGCAACGCAGTTGACATTAAGAAAAAAACCGTAAGCCCAGTGAATTTTATAGATGGCAACCAGCATTACCGCTGAGATGCCGGCCGCGGAGAGTCGGGTCAGAAAGCCGGTCAGGATACCGAAACCGCCTCCGAATTCAGCGATAATCGCCAACAGCGTGAATATCGGCGGTATCCCCATTTTTTCTTCAAATGTGGTAAACGTCCAGGTCAATCCATGGCCGCCGAAAAGCCCCAGCAGCTTCTGGGAACCGTGAGCCATGAATATCAGCCCAAGCGGAATACGGAGCATCAAGGGTGCAAACAGACCCGTCGCATCAAAACTTCCCTTAGCCATGTGTAACCTCTCGGATTTCCTTATGAAGCAGTCTGTTTTTACCGCCATGCTTGGCGGCATACATAAGTTTGTCTGCGTGGCGGATAATTTCATCCACCGTTGCAGGTGCCTTGACAAATGTGGCGGCACCTATGCTGAAACTGACCGGCCACCCCCTGCGAACCATCGCCTGGTCCAGGTTTTCATGTAATTTATTCAGAAAATTCAACGCCGCAGATCCTGGCGTGTCTGGCAGAAGAATGACAAATTCATCACCTCCGAAGCGGGCCAGGACGTCCGAACTCCTGATATTCAAGCGGATGGTTGAAACGACTTCAGCCAACAGCAAATCACCGGTCTGGTGCCCAAGCTGATCGTTGACACCCTTAAAATTATCAAGGTCAATATACGCCACTGTTAATGGCAGATCATAGCGATGAGACCGGTTGATCTCATGCTCTGCCAGATCAAAGAAAGAACGACGGTTCAGAGTGCCTGTCAGCGGATCTCGTCGTGCCAGTTCCTTTTCATTGTCATAATTCTTTTTAAAAGACGAGAACAGCAGGCTCATTATAAGCAGAAAAACGAACTCTACCAACTCGTTCCAGTAGTGCAATACGGAATGAGTGAATATTTCGGAACTTGAACTTTCATCAGCGATGATCCGGACAACCACAGACAGCAGACAGAACAGCGCCCCGCTCCGTTTACCGACAAACCAGGAGACAAGAGATACCGGAACAAGGTAGAAGACAATCAGGGAGTAATCACCGGTAATTATGTCAAGCCATCCAAGAAACAGCAGGAATACGGTACAGTAAAGCAGTATCACCGTCGGAGAACGGGATGAAAAGTTCACTACGATCTTATTATGGAGTCGTCTGACCATTCAGCCACCGGGACGGGACACAATCGTTTCCCCTAAAACAGGTTATTTGCCAGAATATCGCATCTCACTGATACACGCAACACCGTATCCCTGTCTGCTGGTTACTTATCTCAATCGGCTTGAAACAGCCAGCCGGCAGGGTGAGTAATCAAAAGTACAATCCTCATCTGTTTCCGTCGAACCTTTTGTTGAATTAAGTGCTGTTAGATGGCTATCGAACAAAAACGTGCAGGCAAAATATTCCGACGGGGGGCTGGATGAGGGGAGGTAACCGATATAACCAAAGTTCTGGAACAAGAGTCCCGGCGCAGAACAAATTCACGTAAATAATTGGTGGGCGGCACGGGATTCGAACCCGCGACCCCAGGCTTCGGAGGCCTGTACTCTATCCAGCTGAGCTAACCGCCCGTAAAGCAAAATGCAAGATCATTATTAGTCGAAGATGATTACACTATTTAGCCTGCCAACTCAAGTCAAAAATCTGTCTTTTTACTGTTTGCTCTGTTATGATACCGGGTGGACGGATCATCATTATCCAGTTTTATATGCAACAGTATGAAACCTGCCTGTTACGATTCTTGTTTTTGCCGGTTTCCTGTTCTGCGTACCACGAATGAAGGCGTCATAATAATGCCAGCCAAGATTAGAGTCATTGGATTGACCGGCGGAATTGCATCCGGCAAGAGCTCGGTGGCCCGTTTTTTTACAGAGCGAGGCATTCCGGTGATCGATGCCGACCAGCTTGCCAGGGACGCAGTGGGACCAGGCAGCCCTGCACTGGCTCAGATCATTTCACTTTTCGGACGCGAGGTGCTGAATCATGACGGCACTCTCAACCGCAAGCGCCTTGGTGATATTATCTTTTCTGATCCGGAAAAGCGGCGCAGACTTGAAAGCATCCTGCATCCTGAAATACGAAGATATTCTGAAGAGAAAATCGCTCAGGCAGCGGCAGCCGGCCACAAGCGTCTTATCTACATGGCGCCGCTGTTGATCGAAGCGGGTGCTACCGACCGGGTTGACGACATCTGGGTAGTAACTGTTCGCCCCGAGATCCAGCTACAGCGGCTCATGCAGCGAAACGGCATCAGCCTTGAACAGGCCCGGCGAATCGTCGGCAGCCAGATGCCGCTCGCCGAAAAAGAGCGCTACGGGAGTGTGGTCATCGACAACAGCGGGTCAGAAGCAGATACACGGATGTTTCTGGAAACTGTCTGGGCAAAAGAAACCGGGAGTACCCAATGAGTAAATCGAACCACATCTTGCGTCCGGGAAAACGTCCGGCCAAACCAGCTGAAAAGGCACCCGTACACCGGGCAGAAACGGTGGCAGCAGAGAAAACAGCACCTGCGATCACCGTTTCAGCAAACATGGATTCAACCCTGAACTGCTTTGCCGCAGTACCGCGCGGGGCTGAAGAGCTGGCGGCGACGGAACTTGCGGCTCTTGGTATCAGCTGTGCGAAGCCTGGCAAAGGCGGAGTCGAATTCAGCACCGACCGGGCCGGACTTTACCGTGCCAATCTCTGGCTTCGAACCGCCAGTCGCGTGCTTGTCCAGCTGTCGCGGTTCCCCTGTTCGACTCCTGCCGAACTGTATGCCGGAGTACACGAGATACCCTGGCAGGAGCTGATCACGCCCGAAATGACCCTGGCGGTGGATTGTTCCCTGCGCGATTCGGCCCTGACTCATTCCGGTTTTGTCGCACTCAAGACCAAGGATGCTGTTGTCGACCGCATCCGTGAGTCTTGCGGCCAGCGCCCTAACGTCAACACCGCCTCACCGGATGTGCGCATCAATGTCCATCTGCACAAGAATACCTGTACGATCAGCCTCGACAGCTCAGGGGACTCACTTGACCGCCGCGGTTACCGGTTGGAACGAAACGAAGCGCCCCTGCGTGAAACTCTGGCTGCCGCCGTGGTCGCCCTTACCGGCTGGGACGGTTCCATCCCGCTGGCAGACCCAATGTGCGGTTCAGGGACAATTCCGATTGAGGCGGCGCTTTTAGCAGCGCATATTCCGCCAGGTTTGCAGCGCCAGTTCGGGTTTCAGCATTGGCAGGATTTTGATAGCGGGCTCTGGAATCAGATCTGCACTGAAGCCGAGAAGGATATCCGCAGA
>JAQUCU010000115.1 GCA_028686055.1 Desulfuromonadaceae bacterium | reverse complement strand
TCGATAACGACCACATCGTGCTTGCCGGCGAGTGATGAAATGATCCCAAGGTTGGTTTGATATCCCGTGGAAAAGGTCAGTGCAGCGTCCTTGCGAAAAAACGAGGCAAGCTTCTCCTCGAGTTTTACATGGATGTCGAGGGTTCCGTTGAGGAAGCGGGTACCGGCGCAGCCGGTGCCATACTTCTTCACGGCCTCGATGGCCGCTTCCTTCACCTTCGGATGGTTGGTAAGCCCGAGATAATTGTTTGACCCGAGCATGATCATCTTTTTCCCCTCGACCATCACCTCGGGGCACTGCTCCGATTCAACGACATGAAAATAGGGATACAGCCCGGCGGCCATAACTTCTCGTGCCATCGTGAACTTCCGGCATTTTGCAAAAAAATCCTGCGGTCTTGTCTCAATAACCCGCAACGGAACCGGTTCCTCCACTACAGCCATCTGTTTTTTCTGTACCATTGCCATGTGAGTTCCAGCCCTTTCTGGAGGGGATACTCCGCCCGGAAGCAGAGGTCATTCTCGATCTTGCCCATGTCGCACAGCCAATATCGCTGAGCCGCTTCCCGCACCTTCTGTCTGTTCGCAAGCGCTGGCCTTTTGGTAAACAGGCTGACGATTTCGGCAGCGAGTCCGCCCAGGTAGGCCGCCCCGTAGGGAATTTTGATCGTGTGCGATTTCAAACCTCCTGTAGAGAGCAGTAAGGCCCTGAATTCCGAAAACGAGTAGGACCTGTTCTCCGCAACAAAATATACGCTGCCGCTCTCCGTCGCGCATTCGGTCGAGAGGACCAGCGCTGCTGTCAGATCTTCGACGTAGCACAGGTTGAGATACCGGTCACCTCCGGTCAGCTCAAGTGTCAGACCGCGACTGGCCCAGCGGAACAGCTCAAACACATCCGTATCTCTCGGTCCGTAGACGCTCGTCGGCCGGAGAATCACGACAGGAAGACGGTCTTTGTATGCGCGCACTTCCTCTTCGGCAAGCAGTTTGCTCCTGCCGTAATCAGACACCGGATGCGCTATGTCGCCTTCGTGGACCGGTTGTCCGTCCAGGCTCGGGCCTGCCGCCGCCTGGCTGGACACCAGTACAAATTTTTTAATGCCGGGATTGTACCGTGCGCATGCTTCCAGAAGATTCTTAGTGCCGAGGTGATTCACCTTGTAATAGTCACGGGAATGTATGGCTTTGGTAAGTCCGGCACAATGAAATATGAGAGAGACGCCCCGCACCGCGGCGGCAAGCGATTCCGGCTCTGTGCAGTCGCCCTGTGCGAGTCGGACCTCCATGCCATCAAGCCAGCATAAAAACCGGGGGTTCCTCACCAGGCAGGTTACGTCATAACCGTTCCTGAGAAGCCGTTCGACAAGATGACTTCCTACAAAGCCGGTTCCACCTGTAACCAGTACCCGTAGTGCCTCCCGCTGCGCCATCGCCTCCCCCCGTTAACATCCTAGCTCAAATGTAGCTCGATATTATGTAATGTCAATACATGTCCGACCTAACGTTAGTGACTAACATGAATACGGTTGACACGTACCCCAACGGATTTAAATAGTCTGAATCATCACCGACGGGATGGACGGGCACGAAGTCTGGACTTGCAACATAAGGGCAGATGCTCTCGACCTCGATCGGTGGTGTGATTACCACGTTCAGACCATGTAAAATTCAAACGTTCAATAACCAAGGGAGATTCACAACACTGATAAAACCTGACAAGGGAGGGGAAGTAATTGTAGTTATCGGGCAACTTTTTCAAAGGCCGCCTGGTCCCCTGGAAACTGTCCCAGGGGACCAGGACTACCGCCTTTGAGCTGTGGAGCAAGGTTGCGCAGCCGTATAGCATGGAATGAGCGCTCCCGCTATGAAGATGATTGCAATTCTTGTCCGTAGTTTTCCTGCATCAACAAAGGATTTCGTGTTCTATAGGACCTTCCTCCCTTGGATGAGGCGAACCAGCACAATTATAATGGCAATTACGAGCAGAATATGGATCAGACCACCCATGGTATAGGCGGTAACAACACCTAACAGCCATAGCACTATAAGAATTACGCATATTGTCCAGAGCATAACGACCTCCCTCTCTATTTTACAACCAGATCGTTTTTCACTGCTTTGACATTTTCAACGCCTCGGGCAACTTCACCCGCCTTTGAAACGCTCTGTGCCGAATCAACAAAGCCGCTTAACTGAACGACACCCTGGTACGTCTTGACATTTATCTGCAACGTTTTCAGTGTTGATTCGTTAAAGATTGCCGCTTTTACCTTGGTTGTGATGATGGAATCATCGACATACTGGCCGGTAGTTTCGCTTTTTGGCGTGGTTGCAGTGGTTGCACACCCCATGAATGCGGTTATCACCCCGACACAGACCAGTAATTTCACAATGCGAGAAAGTTTTAACATGGTGTTTTCTCCTTTTTGATTTAATCTTCCAATGTGACGCATCCCATCGGTCGATATGAAATGGGACGTGCCTTAAAAGTAATGTCTGACGTCAGCATCATTCAGCGCGCCTTACCCGTCGTACCCGATTATTTCTTCATCATCCTCTTCGCAGGCTTTTTCATGCCCGTCTTCATGGGCATCATTTTCTGCATTTTTTTGAACTGTTCGTCCGTCAGATCACTCCGCATTTCTTTCATGGCTCTTAGCATTTCCAGATGATGGGCTGTTTTTATCCCTTCAATTTTTTTAACGGCAGTGGCGGCCTTCTCCATGTCAAAATTTTTCACGTCCATGATTTCCATAAGTTCAATTTCTGCAATCTTCAGGTCAGCCTTGAATTGCGCCTGTTTTTTTTGCATTTCCCTATGCAACGGCTTCATTTTCATAACCTGGTCATCGGTAAGTCCCATCCTGTCTGCATTTTGGATGCACATGCCCATCATATCGCCCATCTTGTCCATATTATCCATTTGCATCATTTGTCCACGACCTTCTGCAGGCATATTCTTCATCTGTGAAAACGCGGTTACAGGCATGCTGAGTGCAAAAAGAGCCGTCGCAGCAAACAGTATCGAGAGTGAATAAAGTGCTTTCATGTACGTTCTCCTTCCAGTGTTGTTTATAAACTTGTAACGTCCCCGGATGAACACCTTGGCGCCATTTGCTAAAATGCTATCATTAGACACCATAGGTATTCAAACGGCTTGAATCATTATGGTGCCGGTGCCAATTTAATATTGAGTGTAACATTTGTTCCTGTTAAATTAGGCGTTGCTGTGGCACTTTGCGTCACGTATCCGGCCAGGCTGAAGGTAAAGTAATAATCGCTGGCAACACCTGCCGTGGGAGATTCCCATTGGTAAAAACCATTTGCGTCTGTGGCGTTAAGGATGGTAGCAACTACATTTCCCTGTGCATTATTTTCTCTTACTTCAATATTCACGTTCTGTAACTTACTGGAAGTATTGAGGTCTGTGACATAAATGTCGACTTTACCCTTCCCCTGGACAAAAGATTCACCACCGCAGGCACTGATCAGAAAGCAAGCGGCAATAAGTAATGACGAAACAGCTGTTATTTTTATCAGGTTTTTCATAATAATTTCCTTTTCTGTTTTGGGTTTATGAAATAAATTCAATACAAATGGCCTTTTGGGATCCTTTACTGAGTCTCCGGTTTTTACTCTGAAGGTTCTCCCGTTTTGTAAGAAACGTAATGCATTCATCCCCCCTTTCCATCTTTCCTTATTGTCGGACCTGCTTACTGCCGGCAGACGCCTGAAACTTTCGATTCAGCCGCGCATGACCGCTTCGGTTGAAGTATTCACAGGGTAAAAGCAATTGACGTGCCAGATTAGACTTATAGACACTCTTTTGTAACAGCTTGATTAAACAGGGAAAAACGAAAGGGTTGGGTGAGGTGTAGGAAAAACCGTCAACGGTATCTATCAGGTTTGACAGAACTGCCACATAGTGCGGATCATGGTGATGATACAATCGTAAGCCGTGCATGTATTGAGCGCCTATGCGGTCATCTTTTAATAGGCCGGTCCGATCGGCTATATGCCGAATTAATATGTAAGCAGGGTAACAGAGTACTGGTATATGTAAGCTGGTTCGACATACGTGTAAAGCACGATGCGCCATGGAACGCTACAGTCACACCTCCTTGATCGCCCTGTTTGCCGCAATGAGGAGCGGATCCCATACCGGTGAGTAGAGCGGAGAATAACTCAGGTCCAGTTCGGCAATCTCAAACACCGTCATCTGTTTGTAGATTGCCGTTGCAAGGACGTCGAGCCGTTTAGCCACGACGTCCTGCCCGATCATCTGTCCGCCGAGCAGCAATCCGGTCCCCTTTTCGCATAGGAGCAGCACACGCATGGTGCCGCCTCCGGGAAAAGCACCCCTGGTCGGAGTGTCCACGAAGAGTTTCACGTAGTTCGAGCCGATCTCCCGGAGTTGCCGTTCGCTGAGACCGGTAGTGGCTACCGTCAGATCAAAGAACTTGAATACTGCGGTCTGATCGATGCCGTAAAACATCTTCATGGCGTTGTTGTTGACGATATTGCTGCCAACAAGCCGTCCCTGCTTGTTGGCGGTAGGCCCGAGCGGCATGTAGCCGTTCCTGCCGAGTTGACGGACGTAATGCTCGGCGCAGTCACCGGCCGCGAAGACATCCGGAAGGTTTGTCCGCAAGAAGCGGTCGACTTTCACCGCCCCGCCAATCCCCAACTCGCCTCCGGCAGCCGCAAAAAGCTCCGTATTCGGTTTTACGCCGATAGACACAACGACCATGCCCGCATCGTAGTCACCGCTTGCGGCCCTGACGGCGTTGCCACTTTTCTCGATTATATCAACATCGGTATGGAGCCTGATCCCCTTCTCCTCAAGCTTAGCCAGTACCTTTTCCCGGATCTCTTCGGCAAACGAGGGGAGGATCGTGGCAGACTTCTCCAGGATTATCGGGGTGATCTTCATGTTGTAGAGGACGTCAACCAGCTCAAGATTGGTGTAACCGGAACCGATGAGAACTGCATTGACAGGGGCTTTTTCGTAGATGATCTTTTTGACAAGCCGTGTGTCGTCCAGTGTCTTGAAATAGAAGACGTCGGCATCATCGAATCCGGGCAGGGTCAGCCTGTTCGGTTGATTGCCGGCGGCATATACGAGGTAGTCGTAATCTTCGCGATATTCCCGGGAGTGCTCGCGGTCAACAACCGTGACCTCCTTTCGGGCCGGATCAATGGCTACGACCTCATGGTGCTGACGGTAATCGATGCCGCGTTCCTTGCGAATCTCATCAAGGTTCAGGGCATAGAGATCCTCGACCGGCTTATCCTTGTAGAACAGGTTGTAGGGCATGCCGCAGGCGGCATACGAAACATCGCCTGATTTTTCGAGGACTATCACCTGCGAGGTATGGTCCTCGCGCCTGATCTGGCTGGCGGCAGAGAGTCCACCGGCTATCCCGCCAATAATTACCGTTTTCATCTGTTCACCTCCAGCCCCTTGATTGCCGTTGCCGGCAGAACGGTTTACTCGACAACCAGGGTAAGAATACCATCGCTGCGGAAATATTCCAGTTTGTGGCGGCTGCTGAAAGAGGAACAGCCCCTGAAATACCTCAAAAAACCACCCTTATTATTTTTGCACTGCGTGGCTGTTCGAGTGGTATAATTCCGGGCAAAGATCAAAAAAACGGCGGTCAATAATGCTAAAACGAACGTCACAGGCGGTTTTGATAGCGGCACTTCTGGTGTTTATCAGCACTGTCCCCGGATGTGCCGAGAGGGGAGGGACTCCAGCCGTGGTCGAAAAAAACGGTCCGATCAAGGTGTATTCATATGAAAGAAAGGGTTTTGTCATGAGCGAAAAGATAGTCAGAAGTGAAGCGGAATGGAAAAAACATCTGACTCCCGAACAGTTCCGTATCATGCGGGAAAAGGGGACCGAGCAGGCCGGCACGGGAAAATATGCGCATAACCGTGAACAGGGGATCTACCGCTGTGCCGGTTGCGGCCTGGACCTGTTCCGTTCGGAAGACAAATATGACTCCGGCACCGGCTGGCCGAGCTTTTTTGCTCCTGTTTCTCCCGATAATATCACGACAGCAGCCGATAACAGCCTGTTCTCGCGCCGGACGGAGGTGTTGTGCCGCCGCTGCGGCGGGCATCTCGGGCATGTTTTTGATGACGGCCCCAAGCCGACCGGGCTGCGTTACTGTCTGAACTCGGCCGCCCTGGAATTTGCCGCGGCAGTTGAATAGCCGGTTTTGAGAAGGCAATCTTTGAAAATCAGCCTGGAAATGCATTGACCTTCCCGCAGGCCGGTCTTATAAATAATACATGCCGTTTCCCTTTGCCACTCTTACCTCGAAGCACAGCAAACCGGTCTCCATACGCCGTGACGTGTTCCGCCTCTCCATGCCGGTTCTGCTCTCATCACTTTTCCAGCGGCTGGTTTCCATTGTAGACGTTTTCCTGACCGGAGGACTGGGTGCATCCGCCATCGCCGCCACCGGTCTTGGTCAGCTTCTGATGGTCACCACGATGACGGTCTTCTGGGGGCTGTCAACCGGCGTGACGGTCGTGATCTCACACCTGTGGGGTGCAGGACGGCGCGATGATGCCGGACGGGCGGCTTACATGGCGTGCCTGGCGGGTCTGGTCATGACCGTCTTCTGCTCGCTGGCAGGCTTCCGCTGGGGGGGCGACATAGCCCGGCTGATGGGAGCGACAGCTGATGTTCATGGGTTGGCAGCCGAATACATCCAATTGGTGTTTCTCTGGATGATCTGGACCACCGGGCTGAACATCCTCTCGGCGATCATGCAGGGCACCGGTGACACCCGCACCCCGATGGAGGCGATCATCCTGGTGAACATCCTGCACGTACTGCTGGCCTGGCCGCTTATTTACGGCAGGCTCGGGATGCCTGCACTGGGGGTCAAGGGGGCGGCGATAGCTATCAACAGTTCCGAGTTTGTCGGCTTCACCTATCTGCTGATTCAGGCTCTGCGCAAAAGATATATCAGGGTCAGTCCTCCCGACTTCGCGCTTTTCGGCAGGATCTGGAAAGTCGGCTGGCCGGTAGCGCTGGAGCGTATGGCCCAGCAGAGCGGCCAGCTGTTCTACTCAAGTTTTATCATCGCGTACGGCACAACGGCTTACGCCGCTCATCAGATCGGCCTGTCGATAGAGTCACTCTCGTTCATGCCAGGGGTCGGCATGGGCATCGCTGCGGCGACACTGATGGGGCAATCGCTGGGAGCCGGCAAGATCCGCCGGGCCCGGGTCAGCCACAATGAGGCGCTGCGGCTGGCGGTCGGTGTGATGACAGTCATGGCACTCCTGTTCTTCTTCGCTCCGCACTTTCTGATCGGGCTCTTCAGCCAGGATCCGGACGTAATCGAGAAGGGGAGCATGTTTTTGAAGCTGGTGGCCTTCGCCCAGGTTCCTCTGGCGCTCTCGTTCGTCTACGCCGGAAGCCTGCGCGGTACCGGAGACACGTTCTACGTCTTCATCATCACGCTGGTTGCGATGTGGGGAATAAGGGTGGCGCTGTCATGGGCGGCGTCAAGCTGGCTGCATCTATCTCTTTACGCGGTGTGGGGAGTCTTTCTGATCGACTGGTATTTCCGCGGTGCGGCATTTGCGTGGCGTTACCATCGGCGGGATCTGCACGGGGTGGTACTGTAGAAGACAGAATGCTTTAGTTGCTCTCATACTTATAGCCAACCCCGTATAAGGATTGAATTAATTCCTCTCCTGGGCCGGCAACAGCCATTTTTTTGCGCAATTTCTTGATATGGCTGTCAATAGTACGGTCGCAGACGATACGCTGGTCAGGGTAGATATGGTCCATCAGGTGTTGACGCCCATAGATGTGTCCGGGGTTTGCCGCCAGAAGTCTAAGCAGCTTGAATTCGATGGCGGTCAGATCCAGATCTCTGCCGTGCAGGGTTGCCTTGTAACGGGATTCATCGAGAACCAGTTGGTCCGTCTGCTGCGATTCACTGCCGGCTCCCCTCCGCAATACCGCCTTGACCCTGGCTACAACCTCCCGGGGACTGAAGGGCTTGCAGATGTAGTCATCAGCCCCAAACTCAAGACCAAGTAACCGGTCAATCTCCTCGACTCTCGCCGTGATCATGATGATCGGCGTTGATGAAAACACACGGATCTCTTTACAAATATCCAGCCCACCCTTTCCCGGTAGCATCAAATCAAGCAGAATCAACCGAGGTTGATGCTCCTTAACCCACGGAACTGCTGCCAGTCCGTCACCAAGACAGTGCGTGTCAAAACCGGCCCGGCACAGATAATCAGCCAGAATACTCGCCAGTTTCTCCTCGTCTTCCACGATCAGGATAGTTTCGCTCATGAGCCGTCTCCCGGTAACTCGATTCTGATCCAAAGCCCGCCAAGCGGTGAACTCTGTGCCGTGATATTTCCCCCGTGAGCCTCAACGATATTACGGCAGATTGCGAGACCAAGCCCGGCCCCGCCTGTCGATCTGTTTCGGGATGAGTCTGCCCGGTAGAGCCGCTCAAACAGCCGTTCCAGTTCCGGCGTGGGGACTCCGGGAGTCGAATCCTTCATGTCAATCGCCACAACGCTGCCTATGGTCTGCAGCCTTATCTGCAATATCCCCCCGGCATCGGTATATTTCAGGGAATTATCGAGCAGATTGGAAAAGAGCTGGTGCAGTCGTTCCTTATCAGCGAAAACAGTGACTGCTCCCATTTCGGGAATCTTAGCTTCAAGCAGTATGCCTTTGGAGTCGAACTCAATCCTGTAGGCCGCAATGACTTCCGCCAATACTTCAGCCGGATCAAGCTCTGCTTTTCGGTAGGTGAGGGCCCCAACGTCCGACAGCGACAGCTGATAAAGGTCATCTACCAATCTGCCAAGCCGCTGTACTTCGTCGTGCAGAGAGTTGATGGTTTCATGATCAGGCTGACGAATACCGTCCTGAAGCGCTTCTGTCTCAGCCCGCAGGATGGCAAGAGGTGTACGCAGCTCGTGCGAGATGTCCGCAACCCATTGCCGCCTGGTCAGCTCGTTCTTTTCCAGCGTCAGCGCCAGCGAATTGAAGTCGCCCGCAAGGTGACCCAGTTCATCGTGTGATGTGACCGGCACCCGGATAGTGAAAATGCCGGCCGCCAGTTGGTGTGTCGCCCGAGCCAGTTCACCGAGAGGCCGCACAAGGCGCCTGGCAAGCAGTAGGGAGAGCAGAGCTGAGAGAAAAATCACAACTCCCGCTACTAATGCAAATGCCGACTTCTGCTCACGCAAAAAACGCTGATGCGGAGCATCCAATATGTTTGTGCGTGGCAGCAGTCCCAGATATCCCACAACGTTACCCTGATACAGCAGGGGGGTGGCGGCATTGTTAACCGGTACTTTTCCATGATCTACAAGCACTCTTCTGTCGGAATCAAGCAGAAACAGGCGCTGATCAAAGTTTCGAGCCAGATGCGGCGGCAACGGGCCGGGTTTGTCAGTATTACCGTGTTCCGGCAGCGCTTCGGCAGGTATTTTACCTCTCTGTGCTGGCCCGGC
>JAQUCU010000114.1 GCA_028686055.1 Desulfuromonadaceae bacterium | reverse complement strand
AGATCAGCGCGATAGCGTGAAGTACATGGTCGGTATCTCAGGGTTGCAGCGCGTCGATCTGGCGCTGGAGAATGTGGACGACCCGGTGGGCTGGCTTTCAAAAGGGCTGGTAAAGGAATTCAACTCCCGTGGTCTGCCGCTGCAGCTTGCGGCAAAGGACAGCTCCACTCCTGCCGATCTTACCCTTACGGTAAAGAAATACCAGCTGATCAATCACCGGGCCAGCGGATTTTCCGCCTGGGAGTCATACAATATCTTTCTCGGTCAGGTGACCATGGGTACCAAGTCCTGCACGATCCCGTCCTTCTTTTTCAATTCGAAGGTGCCGGTCTGGTCTATGGATGAGATTCGGAAACCGTGCGTGAGCGACCCCATGTCCGTAATTGTCAAGGATGTGGCTGCCAAGATCAACCAGTGCCTCTTCAACTATGGTGCGGGCGACGCCGATGTGCAGCGACTGGCGGCGGCTGTCGCGAGTGCCGTGGCTACAGACAGCAAGAGTGCCTGTCTGCCGCTGACAGACCTGGGCAGTACGAACAACCCCGCGGCGATGCCGACCCTGAAGAAGTTCGCCGAGCATGACGACTCCTTTGTTCATAACTGTGCCGTGGGTGCCATCGGTACGCTGGGTGCGCAGGGACAGTTCGCGTTTCTGAAAGGCAGGTTTGAATACTACTCCGGCAATGATAAGGTTATGCCGTTGAAGGCAATTGGAGACGTCGGCGGCAGTCAGGCGGAGGAGTTTCTCCGCCAGGTGCAGAGCAGCAAGCTCTACAATGAAGAAAATGGCGTCAGGTACTGTACGGACCTGTACCTTGCCAAATAAGAGTACGGGGGGATATATGAAAAATTCTAAGTATTACCTGGGCATTATTGTCATTCTCTCTCTCTGTGGTTTCACCGTATATGCCGCCGATATGAAATATAACACGGGGCTGGAAAGCGATAAGGCCCATGATCATGGAACGTGGAAGGAAAAACGTTTTGTCGCCACAGTTGATGCCGACGGGGTCCAGAGGGTGGAGATGGTCGGTGGCAATTATTTCTATGATCCAAATCATATCGTGGTTAAGGTGAATAAACCTGTGCAGTTGAAGGTCAGGAAAGCGGCGGGTTACATTCCGCATGATCTGGTCGCGAAATCACCGGAGGCGGGAATTGATTTCAAGCTTGAACTGAAAGGGAATCCTCAGACGGTTACGTTTACCCCGACAAAGACAGGCAAATACCCGATCTATTGTGACAAGAGCCTGCTATGGTTCAAGACTCACAGGGAAAGAGGGATGGAAGGAGTGATTGAGGTCGTTGAATAGTACGTTGGTCAGAAAAGGGGTTTGCCATGAAACGTATCATTCTTTTTGTCCTCTTTTTCCTCTGCAGTACCGCTGCACTGTCGGCTGCCGGGGGCCAGGATGTATTTCCGGTAGATCGGGATTTTTACCCATACTACCCGTCGCTCTTCAAATGGGAAAAATCCGCAGCCACCTTTACCGAACCGGAAACGTGCGCCGGATGCCACGAGAAACAGTACTCGGAATGGAACGGTTCCGTTCACAGTCTGGCGCTGCGTGACCCGATCTATCAGGGTGAACTGAACAAGGGGGTAAAGGCCGTCGGGCATGAGATCGGACGGCAGTGCGAGGGGTGCCATTCAGCTGCCGCGATGATGAGCGGCGAACTCAAAAAGCCGGGACTTGCAGGGTTGTCTCCATTGGCAATGGCCGGGGTTTCCTGCGATATCTGCCATTCGGTCAGCGGCACCACCCACACCAGAACGCCGGCCCGGGTCCCGGAAAACGGCTCACTGATTCTAAGCCCCGGCTATGATGGCACGGACGGGGCACATCTGGTCAAGCGCGGCCCGCTTAAGCCAAGCGCCGATTGCGGCGGCGGCTTTCATGAATGCAAGGAATCCCCGCTTCATGGTCAGGCCGACCTGTGCGCCGGCTGTCATCAGGTATACCACTACGAAAAACATTTCCCGATTGAGGCCACCTATAATGAATGGAAGGCCGGACCATATGCCCAGCAGGGTATCCATTGCCAGGATTGCCATATGGTAGATACCGACGTCTTTCTGAAGAGTGCCGACAGTTTTAAAAAGCCGGAGCGTTCGGAATACCGGCATTACTTCAGCGGGGTTAATTACCTGTTGGCCTATCTCAGCGCCCAGGCCGCCACCAGGGCCGGGGACAAGGAACAGGCGGCCCGCGCCATGAAACAGTACGATATGGCGGTAAAACGCCTGCAAAGCGCCGCCAGCCTTGAAATAATCCCGATCTACTACGACGGACAGCTGCAGGAGCTTAAGGTAAAGGTTTCCAACCTGAGGGCCGGCCATAATCTTCCCACATCTCTCAGCAATATCCGCCAGATGTGGCTGGAGATCACCGCCAGAGACCAGAACGGCACGGTGGTCATGTCGAGCGGCACGGTAGGCAAAGACGGTTCACTGCCTCCCGAAGTGCGTATCTTCAATTCGGACGGCATGGGAAGCGACTTCCATTTTTCTGCCCATCCCTGGGTAATTACCGCTTTTTCCCGCCACGAGACGATACCCCCGCGCGGCTTTAAGGAGGTCTATTACGGCATTGTCGCCCTTAAGGGCGTTAAGAGCTTGACCGTTGATGCCAGGCTGCGCTACCGTACGGCTGATCAAAAAGTAGCAGAGGAGTTGCTGGCTGCGGTTCCGATAGATATCGACCTCGCCAGGGATTACGGACTGACAAGCGTACCGCAGCTGCCGGTGGTGGATATGGCCAGCACGCAGCTCAAGATTACCGTACGTAAGCCGTAACCGGCATAACCGGTTACAGCGGCGAAATGGCCAGCGGACAAAATGAAGTAAAACGGGGAGTGCCCCGCATTTATTACTTACAGATGACGGAGAACAAATTATATGCATGTAGACCTGAACCTGCTGAGAAATCTGATACACAAACGACCCGATTTGATTGACAAGAGCGTTGCCGGGACCGGTTATCTGGCACGGACTGTTATCGGCGTCGGCACCTTTTTACTCGATAACGAAGGTGACGTTGATCTGCTAGCCGCTAAACAGAAGGTTGTTTTTGAAAAATTTCTTCTACCGCTGCTGGGTGCGCCACGCCGGTAGCAGATAATTAACTTATAAAGCGGAACAGACCGGCGGATACCTGGATTGCCACTGCTGCCGTGGCCGTCGGTTTTTCAGCGTCCTTGACGCCGTCAATGTTGCAGGTATGTGTATGTGGCAAATTCATGGTTCCTGGAGGACCGCATGATTAACCTGATCTGGTCAGGTTTTTTTATAATGTTGGTTTTGTCCGGCTGCGGTTGGAATGGCACGCCGACCCGGAGTAATGACTTCACGCCGTTGACTTCTATCGAAATCAGTGCGGATTATTCGAACATTGCCGTCGGCACGTCCACCAGGCTGAAGGTTACGGGGAATTTTTCGGGTCTGTTTACCCGTGACGTCACCGATCAGGTGACCTGGTCGAGCGACAACTTGAACGTGGCGGCGTTCACCATGGCGGGGCTCCCGAACAGGGTGAAAGGGGTGGGTACGGGGAGCGCCACTGTGACGGCGACTGTAGGGAATATTTCCGCCACCTGTCCGATAACGGTCAGTGCGGTCACTTTCTCCACCGTGACGATTACGCCCGCTGCTCCGTCAGTTGCCGTCGGGCTGAGCAAACAGTTTACCGCAACCGGTCTCTTTCCCGATGGCACGACCCAGGACATTACCTACGATGTCGCGTGGGCTTCAAGCTCACCTGATTTTGCGACCGTCAGCATTGATCCTGCCAGCAGGGGGCTGGTTCAAGCCATTGCGGTCGGCACTTCAGATATTACCGCGACCTTTGGCGCTGTCAGTGCTACTTCCCTGATAACCGTCACCGAACCGGTACTGGAGTCGATCACGCTCTCGCCGAACAA
This sequence comes from Desulfuromonadaceae bacterium, assembly GCA_028686055.1. Lineage (GTDB taxonomy): Bacteria > Desulfobacterota > Desulfuromonadia > Geobacterales > Pseudopelobacteraceae > JACRCG01. The sequence continues at coordinate 5,746 of JAQUCU010000114.1, read as the reverse complement.
TCCAACGCTGCTGACCTTGTCCACCAGGCGCCTTGTTGCCACCGGTACCTACTCCGATGGTTCGACTCCTGATCTCAGTTCGCAGGTTACCTGGAACTCGTCCGATACCACTATCACTACGATTGCCAGCGACGGGACGGCAACAGCGCTTAAGCCCGGCTCAGCCACTATCAGCGCCACGCTTGGAAGTGTCAGTGCCACAACGAACCTCAAGGCGACTGGAGGGTATTTGACCGGAATAAGCGTCTCCCCGGCTGCCGTTACCCTGGTCAAGGATACGGCCGGTCGGATAAGCGCTACCGGCACCTTCAGCAATGGCAGCACGCGGGACATCACCGGGGCGGTTACCTGGACGCCGATTGATACATCCCTTGCAACGGTGACCCTGGCGGGAGGGTCTCTGGCATGGCTGAACCCGTTAGCGGTGACTTCAACCACAATTAAGGCCACATACGGGGCACTGTCGTCAGCCGCAGCAACTCTTACGGTAATCGCACCACAGCTCCAGTCCATTGCTCTCTCCACGACGAGCCTGGAGCTGATTGCCGGGACGAGCAGTCCCTTATCTGTGATCGCCACCTACAGCGACGACACGACTCAGGATGTGACACACCTCAGCGATTGGACATCAGATGACACGACCAAGGCTACGGTTGCTGCCGGCGGGCTTGGAACGGAACGTGTCACCGGCGTTGCTGCCGGTCTCCCCCTCCCCAAAATCAGCGCCACGTATGGGGGGGAAACGGTGCTGACTGCTGCCACTGTCACGGTCCGATCACCAACCCTCCAAAAACTGACTATTTCGGGTGCCTCAACCGTTGCGGTCGGTGCTCATACCCCTTACACGGCAACGGCAACCTACAGTGACGGCACGATCGTTGATGTGACCAGCGAAGCGACTGCCGCCTGGGCGGTCGATTCGGCGAATATAGCCATTCCGGCTGACAGCATCAACCAACCGGGGCAAATTCTGGGGGTCGACAGCGGTGTGGTGACGCTGACGGTCTCGTTCGGCGGCAGGACGCAAACTGCAAAAATCACGGTCACAGGACCATAGGCTGCGGCGTTTTCAACCGGTACCGGAAAGGGATTACATGAAGCAGACCCGCTCTATTTTAATCGTCCTCTGTCTGCCGTTTTTGTTCTGCACTCAGGGATATGCGCAGCATTCTGGCCCGTACATTGGTGGTTTCATCGGTGGCAATGCACTGATGAACGCTGAAAGCTCCGACGCCCTGGGAAGTTTCGAGCTCAGGTTTAAACCGGCCCTGCAGGGCAGCGCCGTCGCCGGATGGGACGTTGCACCCGGCAACTCGTTGGGAGAGGGGCGAATCGAGCTTGAATACACCAGGCGCAGTAATCCACTCGACCGGGTGAAGTTTGTCGAAGGAAGTTTCGATGGTGGCGGCGACGTGAAGGCAGACAGTCTGCTCCTCAATTTTTTTGGTGTCCTGCACGGTAACAGCCGCTGGTCGCCATATGCCGGAGTCGGTATTGGCGCTGCCCGTATTGAAACCTCCGGGCTGACGGTGACCGGCAGCCCGCTGGGCAGCGGTTCTGCCACAGTCTTTGCGTACCAGTTGGGGGCCGGAATTGATGTCGCGCTGACTGATTATCTGAATCTTGATCTCGGTTATCGCTTTTTCAGCAGCGCAAGACCCAAATTAACCGAGGCCAACGGTCAGACATTCGCGATGGATTATGTCAGCCACAATGCCGTTCTTGGCCTGAGGGTGGGCTTTTAACAGCAGCGCTGCCGTGATTCTTCAGGTGATCGATATCACATGATTAACAGCGGCTTCCATGGTATGGTATGTGCTGGAGTGCCGACACGCGGCATGCATTTCTGTGAGTAATTCCAATAACCAGCCTGTATCCGGCAAAGGTCTACCGTGCGTATAATTATCAGCTTCATATTAATCTGCCTCATTTTTCCTGCCCTTATCCTGTCCGCTTCGGACGATGTGCCGGATTACGGCCGTATCGCCACAATCGACTTTTTGATGGAACGGGCCATTTCCGACAATCTTATCGCCGGCGGCGTTGTTGTGATCGGCGACCACAACGGCATCCTCTCCAGTTCTGCCCGCGGGAAACTCTCAGCCAGCCCGGATGCGCCTCTGCTGGACCAACTAAGCATGTTCGATATTGCCTCCCTGACAAAGGTCATTGCAACGGCGCCGGCGGTGATGAAACTGCTGGATGAGGGGCGTATCTCCCTGCAGGACCCGCTGGTCCGCTGGTTTCCCGAATTCAAAGGGTCGGAACATGAAAATGTCACAATCTTCAATCTGTTGACCCATACATCAGGATTCACGGACGTTCAGATTAGTACGGAACAGAGCATGGAAACCGCGATCCGCAAGGCAGCGTCAGAGAAAAACCAGCTTCAGCCGGGTGACAGCTTCAAGTATGCCGATATCAACTTCATCCTGCTAGGAGAACTCGTGCATCGGGTTTCAGGCAGGACACTAGACGTTTACTGTCGCGAAGAGCTTTTTAAGCCGCTTCTCATCCCCGAGACCATGTTTCTGCCGCCACCGGATTTTGCGGACCGTATTGCACCGACGCTGGGAATTGCCAGCGGAATCGTTCAGGATCGGAATTCACGCCTTCTCGGCGGCGTCGCAGGGCATGCCGGACTCTTTAGCTCTGCGCAGGATCTTGCCCGGTTTGCCCGTATGATGCTCGACGGAGGCACAATTGATGGCAGGCAAATTCTGTCGGAACGGACGGTGAAATTGATGACCTCCCCGTTTTTCTGTCGTCACGGCACCGTGGTGCGCGGCCTGGGATGGGACAAAAAATCTCCGTTTTCAGCGCCGAAGGGGAGATTGTTCTCAGATGCATCCTTTGGTCACTCCGGTTACAGCGGCTCTTCAATCTGGATAGATCCAAAGCAGGATCTGTTCGTGATTCTGCTGACGAACCGCCTGAACTACCACGACATCAGGACCTTGAATCAGCTGCGCAGTGACATATCAACTCTTGCAGCAGCAGAGTTTGGGAAACCCGCCGACAATTCGGGCGTGACGGCGGCCCGGAAAATCATCAGGCCCGGCGAGGATCTGCACCAGTCGACTACGTGAAGCATCCCGGCTGCATCTCGCGGCATCACGCTGCATTATCTGTGGGGAGGAAGGTCATGAAAAGACTATTTGTCATGTGTACTGTTGCCATCCTGTTTTCCGCGCTGCAGGCATCCGCAGATAACTTCCGCTGTCCGAACGGCAATATCGTCTCCACCGGAGACAGCATCTCCACAGTTGCGGTCAAATGTGACCCGCCTGCCGGCTTGTTCAAGCGCGAGGAACCGCTGGAGATCAGTTCGGATGGAATGAGGGGGACAAAGACGGTCTATATTGAAGTCCAGGAGTGGACGTACACTCAGGGTTCAGGATTGCTGCATACCTTGATATTCCGCAATGGCGTTCTCTCTGAGGTTCGCACCGGTGGTTTTGTTCAATAACCGGGAGGAATCGAAGAGGATATTGCCCGACTGCCGGCCGGAATGGCAAGCCGGAAACAGCGGGCGGGCAGGAGCGAATGACCAGGAAATGTGGACAATAAAATGACACTTGACAAACAGAGGGGGGTTCCTTTAGTATCAACAGGCAATAAAGGGGAGTAGCTATCAGCCGGAGACATGGCTGACCCCATGCCCGTCAACACAGTCGCAAGACTCGGGCTGGGAACGATATATATCGCAAGCAAGACCTTTATCCAATGCGTAATACGCCGTGGGTAAAGGTCTTTTTTATTTACCTGCGGCGAAACAGAATCGTCGGAGGTAACTAATAATGCACAATATTTTCAAAACAACCCTTCACCTTTCACTTTTCTCCCCACACCATGCTGCTGCTTTTCACGAACGCCTGCCGCCATGAGCTCCGGTCCTGCCGTTTTTAGACGGATGTCGTTCATATCGAACCGCCATCTCATCCCTAACCGCCGGACAACGACGTCACGGCACACCACATGAGGAGGATACCATGTCATACAGCAGAAATCTTTTTATCAGGGAACCTAAATCATCCAAGAAGAAAAGAAAAGAAACAGAGCAGTTGCAGAATGTCATTTCATTGCGCATAAATGATGATGAAAAGAGGGCGCTGGAAAAACTGACAAAGTCCACATCCAAAAGCATATCCGAGATCATGAGAGAGGCAATTGATCTCTGGAGCTCCAAACGCCGCAAGCTATGCATGGACTAACTGTTCAAATTAACCTGAAATCAAGGGGGTGTCGCACATGGAATGGATGAGTGACCCGCAGGTCTGGATGGCACTGGTAACACTGACCGCACTGGAAATAGTGCTCGGCATCGACAATATTATTTTTATATCCATTCAGGCGAGCAAGCTCCCCCTGCATCAGCAGGAGAAGGCCAGGCTTGTCGGCCTCGGACTGGCGATGTTTATCCGCATCGGGTTGCTCTTTTCACTGACCTGGCTGATGGGACTCACGTCACCGCTGTTCACCGTGCTGGACAACGGGATTTCCGGCCGCGACCTGATCCTGATTTCAGGCGGTCTGTTTCTGATCTGGAAAAGCACGATGGAGATTCACGAGAAGCTCGAAGGTAAGGAGGAAATCTCACCGACCCATGTCGGGGCAACGTTCATGGCGACTATTGTGCAAATCCTGCTGCTGGATATCGTTTTTTCTCTCGATTCGATCATCACCGCCCTCGGGATGGCCAGCCAGCTTGCGATAATGATTGCCGCGGTCGTCATTGCGGTTGGTTTCATGATGCTGTTCTCGGGGAAAATCAGCGCCTTTGTGGAAAAACACCCGACGATCAAGATGCTGGCGTTAAGCTTTCTGCTCCTGATTGGCGTGGCACTGATCGGCGATGGTTTCGATATGCACATACCCAAGGGGTACATATATTTTGCCATGGCCTTCTCGGTGATGGTCGAGGTGCTCAACATGAGACTCAGGCGGGGTACGCCGGTTAAGCTGCATCAACCACATCTGGCCGATACCACCGAGCCATGACGGGCAGGATACGCTAATCAAATCAATCAACCCGGCTTTGCCGGAAATGCTGCATACAAGGAGATCACAATGAAAAAAGGGGCAGTTAAAGTATTCACGGTCATGGCCGCCGTACTGTTTATCAGTATTACCATTATGGAGTTCAACGCCGAAGCCAGGGCCGGAGGGGGCCGCTCTTTCGGCAGTCGCAGCTATTCAAGGTCAGTGGCCCCTTCATACCAGTCACGGCAGCAGGCTACACCCGCACCCGGCGGTTTCCAACAGCCGGCCGGTGGCGGTTTCATGAGGGGAATGGCCGGCGGAATGATGGGAGGCATGCTGGGGAGCATGCTGTTCAGCGGTCCTGCCGGAGCTGCTGGTGGTATGGGTGGCGGTACGGGTGGCGGCATCGGCACTTTTGAAATCATTCTTCTCGCAGGTGGCGGATATCTGTTATACCGGTATATGAAAAAGAAAAAAGCCGACAGCGCCTCTGATCCCAACCGACGGGACTGAAGTCAATCAGCTCTAAACGGGGGACGCCAATGCGTAAAAACAAGTTTATTCTGGTTCTGGTTCTGGCGGCAGTGATACTGCCTTTTGCTTCATCACTGGTCAGTTTCTATGCTGATTGGCTCTTTTTTGTTGAAACCGGCTTCTCATCTGTCTTTACGACAATGCTGTACGCCAAGATCGTGGTGGGGGTGCTCTTTGGCGCGGCACTCTTCTTCGTGGTTCTGATCAATGTTTTATATGCGAATAGGTC
>JAQUCU010000113.1 GCA_028686055.1 Desulfuromonadaceae bacterium | reverse complement strand
TCGAACGTGCCGATGTCGTGCTGATGGTTATTGATGCAGATGAAGGTGTTACTGAACAGGATGAACGTATTTCCGGTTATATTCATGAAGCAGGCAAGGGATGTGTTTTTGTCGTAAACAAGTGGGATCTTCTCGATAAGGACAATGCAACATTTAAAACTTATACCGACAAGATCAGGGACGGTTTCAAATATCTGGCATACGCCCCGATTGTTTTTGTTTCGGCCAAAACCGGTCAGCGAACCGGAAAGATCATTGAAACTGTTGATGAAGTCATGGAACAGTACTGCCGGCGCGTTTCCACATCGGAGCTCGTGCATGTGTTTACCGATGCCATCGAGTCCCACCATGCCCCTCTCTCACACGGCCGCAGGGTGAAATTCTACTTTGCCACGCAGGTTGCAACCAGACCGCCGGCCTTTGTAATCTTTACCAATCAGCCGGAAAATATCCATTATTCCTACGAGCGCTATCTTATCAACAAATTCCGCGATGCGTTCGGATTTGGCGGTGTGCCGTTGCGGTTGATGTTCCGGGGGAGGGACAAGACAGACACTTCCCGCAAGCCGGGGGGCGACCGTAGCAAATAACCTGTAAAGTCTTTACTTGAGCCCACTGTTGCGATATATATTTCCAGCTTTTATACTACCTTATGAAGCCCGTATAAGCAGGGTACGTGCGTTAACGGTTTTATTTTCTGCCAGCTCCAAAAATGGAACAAATACGCCCACGAGACTTTTCTGAGAAAACTCAGAATTATTTCTATCGTACTGAAAGTGAAAAAAATAAATTAGTAACTCACTAAATGGATCGTGACGAATGAGTTTTGTAGGTAACCTTGAAGAACTCGGACTTGGCGAGATTTTACAGATTGTCAGTCTCAGTAGAAAAACCGGCATCCTTTCCCTTAGCAGCGCGGGAAGGGAGGGTTCGGTTTTTTTTCGTAATGGACAGGTTGTGAGTGCTAAATCAAGCGCCTGTCAGCAGTATCTTGGAGAGGTACTGATTCAAAAAGGAGTCATTGACACGGCCGTGCTGCGTAGAGCCCTTGCACTGCAGAAAGAGAACCGTTTTTTTGAGCGACTGGGTACAATCCTTGTAAAAAACTTTGGCGTTTCACAAGAGTTAGTTTTGGATGTCGTAAGGGAGCAGATCGAAAAGGCTGTATTTTCTCTGTTTGCATGGACTAATGGTGCATTCAGGTTTGAAGTTCAGGACTCGATTGAAACGGTGGACGGCACAAGGATGGATCCACTGCAGTTTGTGCTGGACAAGGGGCTGAACCCGCAATACCTGGCCATGGAAGGCACCAGGTCCATTAAAGAGAATCATAATGCGGCCGAAAGCGGTTTTGCCGGTGATGATTATTCAGCGCAAACAGGTAATTCTGTGCCTGATCTTGCGTATGATCCTTTTCCACACTCATCATTTCAGCGCCCGGTTCAGAGACCGGTTGTTATTGTTGACGATGACGGCCCGACACTGCGCGCAATTGCTGACGGGCTTACGGAGAACGGTTTTGTAGTCCACGCCATGACTCGTAGCGAGGATACACTAATCAAGGTAGATTCCCTGCACAGAGGTGGTGATAGTCCTGCTGTTCTGGTGGATTTGATTATGCCGAGAATGGACGGATCAGGGGTTCTGGGCGGTGTTGAATTACTGGAACTTCTGCATAACAACTTTAAAGATCTGCAGTTGATTATCATGACCGACTATCATCACGCAGATGCTGAAAAAAAGATTAGCGACCTTGGGTATCCTTTTATCATTAAACCCCGCCGGGCTGAAGTTAACACTCCTGCGATCATGGACGGTTTTCTCTCCCAGGTTACTAATGTCATCCTCAATTTATCAGGATGTTCAACTGCCACGGATTGGCATGACCGCTTTAATCTCGGTGATGAACTCAGAATTGAAATGGGTGAAGATGGTGACATGCCTCGCGCCGTTCAATCCCAGGAGCCTAATAGCGGGTTTTCGTTGCTGCGCGGTATGCTTGAAGAACTTAACAATCCGGATCTACAGGGTGGTGTGCTGCTGTTAGTGCTTCGTTTTGCCTCCGAATTCGTAAACAGGGCCATTATTTTTACCATCAATGATCAGATAATTTCCGGTTTCGGGCAATTCGGCATCACCGGAGATACAATCAGCGGCGATGAACGAGTGCGGGCTCTGCATTTTTCTCAGGAATCCGCTTCAATATTCGATGAATCGCTTCGGACCGGACAGCCACATATTTTTTCACCAGTCCCTACACCGGTCAATTCCAGTCTCTTTGATCAATTAGGTGGCGGTACCCCCTCTGAGGTCTTTATCGGTCCTTTGATCAGCAGGTCTAAAGTCATCGGTTTTCTTTACGGCGATAACCTGCCTGAAATGAAACAGATTGGCGATGTAGAGCCCCTTTCTATATTTCTGGCGCAGGCGGGGGTATCAATTGAAAAGTCATTATTAGAACGTCAGCTGAATGAGAGGGTTATCCAGTGAGCAACAAGACCATTATGATTGCCGATGACTCTGCGACCATGCGTGCCATGTTGGTTGCCATCGTTGAATCACTGGGCGACTATCAGACAGTAGAGGTCTCAAGCGGTTTTGAGGCGTTGCGACTACTGCCCAGGGGGCATGTAGACCTGATTTTTACCGATGTAAATATGCCTGATATCAATGGACTCGAGTTGATCAGTTATCTTCGTAACAACCCTAACTACAAGAATATTCCTGTGTTCATCATTTCAACTGAAGGTAGTGCAAAGGATATAGAAAAGGGTAAGCAGCTCGGTGCTGACGAATACGTTGTTAAGCCTTTTTCTCCTGCGGCCCTTCAAAAACTGATCAATCTATATTTAAACAAAATATCCTGACAGCTGTTTTTAGTCGATCTGCAGTTGTTTTACTTTGTTAACGTACTATCCCCGTCTTGTCAGGGTAGAGGTGCATTTAGATAATGGCTGAACAGAACGCCACACATACGAAAGCCATTCAGGAATTTCTTGCTGAAGCGGAAGAAATTGTCGAACAGCTCGGATCAGAATTGGCGGACCTTGCCGATATGGGTGAGAGTGGTGAACCGAATCCAGATGTTCTGAACTCCATTTTCCGCGGAGCTCATTCGCTTAAAGGTTTGGCTGGGATGTTCAACTTTAGTGGCGTTTCTAAACTTGCGCATAACATGGAAAACCTGCTTGACTGGCTGAGACTCGGGAAACTGAATTTTACAAAGAAACGTATGGCTGTACTATTTGATGCACATGAGCTGTTGAGTAACATTATCCGAGTCATTGCCTCGGGTGAAAAGGTTGACCTGACTCAGGAAATTGCGGCATGTGTGACCAGAATAAATACCTGCCTTGATCCACATGAGAATGAGAACGATATACCGTCACTGGAGATCCTTGGGCTGCCCCAGCATATACGTGGTGCTCTGACTGAATACGAGGAACATCGCCTTAAAGAAAACCTGGCTAAAGGGCGAATAATATTCAGTATCCATACATCTTTTGACCTGACGTCGTTTGATACCGAATTATCGGCGGTTACGGAAAAATTGAAAGGTTGCGGAGAAGTTATCAGTACCTTGCCGAGTGTCGGTGTGAATATTGAAAACAATATTGATTTTGAAATACTTTTCGGTTCCATGAGCTCACTGGATGAGTTGAAAGCAATTGCTGAAGGGAATTGCGTAACAATTTCACAGGTCAGTTCCGATTTGCCGCAGGAGGAGTCGCCGGCTGCCCAAGATGCTGTTGCCGCTGAAACAGCCAGTTCTGCTGCTGATGCTGCTCTGCAGGCTGTTGCAGCCTCCGGCTTGCAGGCACCCTCCTTGTCGGACAGCACTGTTATAACTGCAAAGAGCATGAGCAGGACGGTCAGGGTTGATATCGGTAAACTTGATGAATTAATGAATATAGTCGGTGAACTTGTTCTGGCCAACTCAACCATTGCCGGTGTTAGCACAAAAATGAGCAAGGAAGGGTTTTCGCGCCTGGCTCTTGAATTGGGTATGGCTGCAAAAGGACTTGAACGTAAACTTTCTGATCTTCAGAAAGGGGTCATGGAGATCCGTATGATCCCGATCGGGCAGTTGTACGAGAAAATGTCTCGAATTGTCCGGAAAATATCCCGTGAGCAGGGTAAGCGTGTTGACCTCAAATTTTTCGGGGCTGATACGGAACTGGATAAACTGATCGTAGAAGATATATCCGATCCGATGATGCATATTATTCGCAATGCCATAGATCATGGTATTGAACCCGGTGATGTACGTACGGCACAGGGTAAGGACGAAAAGGGCACCATCAGGATTTCATCGTTTCAAAAAGGTAATCACGTTGTTATTGAAATTGAAGATGATGGCGGTGGTATTGATGTCGAAAAAGTGAAAAATATGGCGTTGCAAAAAGGATTGGTGACTGATATCAGTGCCGTCTCCAATCGCGACGCGATCGATTTTATTTTCCTGCCCGGTTTTTCAACCAACGAATCCGTCAATGAGGTTTCCGGGCGCGGTGTCGGCATGGATGTCGTCAGAAACAATATCTCGGAGATTTCCGGTATAGTAGATGTCGAAACGCGGAAGGGGGAGGGGAGCCGCTTCATAATAACCCTGCCGATCACTCTGGCTCTTATCAAGGTCCTCATAATAAATTGCAGTGGCAGAACCTATGCACTGCCGATCACATCGGTTCTTGAATCGCTCTTGGTTACTGACAAAGATATTATGACGGTAGAGCGCAAAGAGGTTGTACAACTCCGTGAATCGACTTTGCCTCTGCTGAGGCTTAATCTTTTTTTTGGTCTGCAGCGTGGTGATGAGGTTCCAAAAGAATTTTACGTGGTTGTAGTCGGTGTTGCAGAAAAACGTCTCGGGATCGTGGTCGACAATCTCATCTGTCAGCAGGATATAGTCATAAAACCTCTTGGAGAGTCATTTAAAGGGATACGCGGCATTTCCGGAGCTGCAGACCTTGGGGACCAGCGTACAATTCTTGTTCTGGACATCGGCGGAATAATCAGTGAAACGATGCGTTCCGGGGCAGATATATATGTATAAAAACTATTTCGGTTTCAAGGAAAAACCGTTCAGCAAAACTCCCGATCCCCGTTTCCTGTTTCTGAGCCGAGGTCACGAAGAGGCCCTTGCCCGCCTTGAGTTTGTCGTTGAAGAGCGTGAACTTGCGGTCTTGACCGGAGAAATTGGTTGTGGCAAAACAACTCTTTCACGTGCCCTGATGGACCGTTTCGGCCCAGGTTACCGTTTTTGTTACATCATCAACCCACGTCTGAATGCTATGGAATTCCTGCGAACCATCGCCAGAATTCTTGAAATAGAACAGCCGGCCGATGCCAAGGACACCCTGCTTGACCAGATCCATACCGCCGTTTACCTGCTGAATCAGAGAGATATATGCCCGGTGCTGGTGATCGACGAAGCCCAGATGATTACCGACCCTGAAGTGTTTGATGAGATCAGGCTTCTGACCAATTTTCAGCTGGATGACCGCAATCTGCTTGGTGTTGTCATTATGGGGCAGCCGGAATTGCGCCAGATGATTGCATCTGGCCGTTTCGAACCTCTTCGGCCACGGGTTTCGCTTCATTACCACCTGATGCCTTTATCGCTGGATGAAATAATGGAATACCTCGATTTTCGGCTTGAGGCTGCTGGCGGGGCTTCTGGCTTATTCACACCGGATGCGGTGCAGCGCATTCATGAGCTGAGTGGTGGTGTACCTCGTAAAATCAATTCCTTGGCGACCAATGCTCTGCTGGTCGCATACGGCTGTGACGCAGCCTTGATTGATTCGGGCATAATCAACGAAATTAAAGATGAATTGATGATGTAGGCGGCACTGACATGGATCTCGCAAAAATCAGAAAGAAATCTTTACAGACTTCTAAAGAGGCCGAAGAAGTACTTGTTATTGCTCCGGCCACCTCTCCCGAACCGGTAAATGATACGCCAGAATCGACACAGGTTGTACCAGCTACAACGGAAACAGACTGTTTTCAAAAAAGGTCATGCTGCACACTGTATGTTCCAATAGCAGCCGCGGTAACACAACTGGTTGCTCCGGCACGTGTCCCGGCTTTAACACCGCTTGAAGCAATACTGGCCGGTAGAAGGGCTGCAGGGTGTGACGATGGATCGATCCTTGCCGGTGATTCAAACGGTGAGGTTGTCACAGCATCGTGTCTCGAATTTCTCTGTTTTCGGGTTCATGATGAGGTCTATGGTATAAATATCATGGATATAAAAGAAATCATCAAGCCGAGAGAGGTTACGGAGGTTCCTCGTGCCCCCTCCTTTGTTCCGGGAGTCCTGTCATTACGAGGCACAATAATACCGATTATTGATATACGTGTCCGGTTGGGCATGGCTAGCGGGGAACACACCGGCAAAGAGCGGATTATTGTTATAAAAAACAGCAATTTTCTTAGTGGTCTGCTTGTTGATGAAGTGACCCAGGTTGTGCAGGTAGAACAGGATGCTATCGAGCCAGCTCCTGCTGTCCTTGAGGGCATTGACCGTGACGTTATCAGCGGGCTTGGCCGTTCTGACGGAAGATTGATAATTATTCTGAATTTGGAAACCATTGCTGACATCAACCTGTACTAAAAAAAGGCCGGTAATTAGTATGGAAGGTAAGATGACTCACATCCAGCTAGTCTGTTTCAACCTCGGAGACAAGTTGTTTGCTGTCGATATCATGAGAATACGTGAGATTCTTGTTCCTCAGAAGCTGTCACCGCTGCCGTGCGATTCAGATCTTCTCGATGGTGTTATTAATCTTAGAGGTACTGTTATTTCTGTAATGAACATGCGTAAACGGCTTGGAATGCCGCTTGCTGTTGACGCATCTGACGGCAACCTGCTGATTATAGCTCTGCCCGGTCAATTACTGGCTCTGGCAGTTGATAACGTCATGGAAGTTGTTTCTGTGCCGGTTGCCGATATTAAGGAACCGGTCCAGATGGCCTCAGAAGGTGGGGCTGAACTTCTTTTGGGGGTCTGCCTGTCAAATGACAGCGTCTTCATGATTCTGGATATTGATTCACTTCTTTGTTCCAATCGTAGTATTAGTGCTTCTGCGCCTCTGTGTCTGCATAATGCCGCAGAACAGACGACAGGAGTAGTCAGGTGATTGATCTTAAAAAAATACGCTGCGCCGTGCAATCGGCTGATGAGGAAATTCGTAGATCGGCCCTGCATTTGTTGAGGGACATTTCATCCGCTGACGTACAGGCTCTTTTATTCATCGCAATGGGCGATCAAAGCTGGCGGGTACGAAAAGAGGCGGTAGAGTGTTATCTCTCCTCTAAGCCTGATCACAATTCTGTTGAGCAGTTGCTGAATCTTCTCCGCAATGAAGACAATGCCGGCTTAAGAAACTCGGCCGCAGAAGCCGTTGTCCGTCTAGACTCTGCGCCTGTTCTGCTGCTTATAAAACTGGTGCAGGATGAGGATGCAGATGTACGCAAATTTGTAATTGATGTCATGGGGGCTATCGGCGATCAGGTTTTTGTCCCATCGCTATTGCAGGCTCTGAATGATCCCGAGGTAAATGTCGCCTCCGCCGCTGCAGAGCAGTTGGGAGCACTTGGCGATACGGGAGCTGCAGAACAGCTGATGCAGGCAATTCTGACGAGAGATGATGTGCTGTTCCGTTTCAGTGCGCTGGGGGCTCTGGAGATTCTGGCAGCACCGGTTCCGGTATCGGAAAAACTGGTTAAGCTGGCAGATCAGGATATTTTCAGAAAGGCTGTTTTTGAATGTCTGGGAACTATTTCTGATGTAAGCTCCTTAAACCTGCTGCTGGATGGTTTCTCATGCCGGCAGAAGAACTGCCGTGCGGCTGCCGTCAAGGCCTTGTATAAAATCTATCGCCGGTCTTCGGCTGTGGCACAGGGAAAGATCCGTGAAACGCTCCAGCTTCTGAAGGGCAGCGATATTATTGGGAATCTGCCCGAACTGTTCGATAATCGGGATCGTGTGCTGACTGAAGCTCTGTTATGGGCCAGTACCATGACCAGTGATGCCCGTTTCATTCCGCTGCTGATTGAAGCGTATGCTGATGATCGTACTGCTGATAGCGCTATTTCAGCACTTAAAAGCTTCGATTGCGAAGAGTTGCATGAAATCGTCTCTCACTATGCAAGTCTTAATGATAGTGGACGAAGCGGCCTCTGTGTCCTTATTGCCGAGTGTGGCTATTCATCCTTTAACTCTGTCATTCAGGAAGCGCTGCACGACCCCTCTTCGCAGGTTCGTAAAACCGCTGCCATGGCGGTCGGAAAACTTGGTCTAAGCGCATGTATTTCTGATCTGGTTTCTTTGGTTGATGATTGTGAAAATCAGGTATATACGGCGGCCATTGCCAGCCTGGAGTCACTTGTCATGATCAGCCATTCTTCTGTTCTGGCAGAAGCATGTCATTTCTGCTCATCAAAACTGCCGCACCACCGGAAAGCCGCCGCTTTTTTACTGGCAGCGCTGGGTGAACCGGTCCGTTTGCGGCAATTGCTACAAGATGAAGACCCGCAGGTTCGTGAAGCGGCAGTTTCGGCAATCGGAACCCATTGTGTTGGTCCATTGTGCTCGATGCTCATAGCGGCTCTGAACGATGAGAACCCGGATGTACGCACTGCAGTTGTCGACGCCCTCGGGAATCTGCATGATCCTGCGGCACTCGATGCTCTTGGACATGCTCTTAATGATGAGGATGCCTGGGTGCAGTCTGCTGCTCTGAAGGCAATCACTAAAATCGAACCGACAGCGGCATTGGCGAGTATTAAAAATATATATACCAGAGCTGAAGGACTGTTAATGATTACAGTCATAAAGGTTCTCGAGAACATCGGTGGTCCTGAAGCGGAGGACATGATCCGGTATTCCCTCCAAAACAGTGATAAAGACATTGCCAGACAGGCAGAAAAGTCTCTAGAGAGAATTATCGTTACTAATTCATACTAGGTTGCTCATGGCCTTATCCACTTTATACAGTCATAGTATGTCTGACGAGGAATTCCATCTTTTACGGGATTGCATTTATGCTCATTGCGGAATTTATTTTGATCAGGACTCAAAATACATTCTTGAGAAACGTCTTTCCAGCCGTTTGACAGAGCTGAATCTTCCTACTTTTTATGACTACTATTATTTTTTAAAGTTCAATCGTAATAAAGATCATGAACTGACTGAAATAATGGATGTTCTCACTACAAATGAAACATATTTCTTCCGCGAATCGATCCAGCTGAAAGCTTTTTCTGAAGAGGTCATTCCCGAACTGATCAAAAGTAAAACCACACGCGGGGACCATTCCCTGCGGATATGGAGCGCGGGCTGCTCTACCGGAGAAGAACCTTACACGATAGCAATGCTGCTGAGCACCATTCCCGAACTCGCAGGATGGAAAATTGAAATCATCGGTACCGACATCAGTAATAAAGTACTGCTTAAGGCACGCCGAGGGGAATATGGCAAGTCATCCTTCCGGGCCACTAGTGAAAGTGACCTGCGGCGTTTTTTCCTTCCGCAGGATGATGGCTATAAAGTAAATGATTATATCCGGCAACTTGTGACTATCAGCCATCTCAACCTGTTCGACTCACATCGCCTGATCTCACTCGGCAAGGTTGACATTATCTTTTGCCGTAATGTTA
>JAQUCU010000112.1 GCA_028686055.1 Desulfuromonadaceae bacterium | reverse complement strand
GAAGAGGATCTGTACGAGATCATGGCCACCACGGTACCGCAGGCGCACTTTGGAATCGCCTTCAGCGAGGCAACCGAACCATGCCTGATCCGTACCGAGGGGGACGACGACGGACTGGTTAAAGTATGCGTCACCGCTCTTAAAGCTATCGGTGCCGGACATGTTTTCTGCATCCTGATGCGGGATGCCTATCCCATCGCCGTTCTCAACATGATAAAAAACTGTCCGGAGGTTTGCACCATTTACTGCGCCACGGCTAATCCGCTGCAGGTTATAGTCGCCTCAACACTTCAGGGGTGGGGAGTTATCGGGGTGATTGACGGTTCCCCCCCAAAATCGGTTGAAGCGGACGAAGAACGCCAGGAGCGCCGCAAACTGCTCCGCACGATCGGCTATAAGCTGTAAGGTGACCGACAGCGGATTTGTGCAGAACGGAGGTGATACACCAAGTCTGAATAATAACCATATCGGGTCGCAGCCGCTGAACGGGTTACAGCCGTTGCACCCGCAAACCGGAATAACCCGCACGTGCAAGGAGCCACTATGATGAGAAAATCATTACTGATGTCAGTTGTAGCTACTTCCCTTTTGATGCCGTCCGGTCTCGTACTTGCCGCTGATCAGCAGCGTGACAGGGATAAAGTCCAGGATCAGACACAGGATCGAATCTATGGCAGCCAAATCATGACACAACAGGAGCGTGCAGAATTTCGCGCCAGGATGCGTGCCGCTAAAAGTGCACAAGAGCGGGAACAGATCCGCAAACAACATCACGAACGCATGAAAGCGCGTGCCAAGGCAAAGGGGATTACCCTGCCCGACGAACCGCCAGCCAGAGGCGGCATGGGACCGCACGGCGTTATGGGAACCGGCGGCGGCATGGGCCCTGGCGGTGCCGGTGGCGGCATGGGACCGGCCGGCGGCCGCGGATACTGATCCATACGACTATTTTCATACCATCTGGAGACCCGCATGCGCTATCCGCCGCTTTTAACAGACCTTTACGAACTGACCATGCTGGCCGGGTATCTGGAGGAGGGAATGGCGGAAAAACAGGCTGTTTTCGACCTGTTTTTCCGCAAAAACCCGTTCGAGGGAGGGTACGCGGTTTTTGCCGGACTGGAACCGGCTCTCGACTATCTGGAGGGGTTGCGCTTTCTGCCGGATGAACTGGAATATCTGCAGGGACTGGGAATATTCAAACCGCGCTTTATTGAGTTTCTGCGCGAGTTCCGCTTCCGCTGCAGGGTAACAGCGCCTCCGGAGGGAACACCGGTCTTTGCCAACGAGCCGCTCCTTACAGTGGAGGGGCCGTTGGCCGAGGCGCAGTTTGTGGAGACGGCGCTTCTTAACATCATCAATTTTCAGACCCTGGTGGCCACCAAGGCGGCACGTATTACTAATGCCGCCGCCGGGGCGCCGGTGATGGAGTTCGGGCTGCGCCGGGCCCACGGGCCTGACGGCGCCCTCTCCTGCGCGCGGGCTGCCTGTGTGGGCGGAGTACGCAGCACAAGCAACGTGCAGGCGGGAATGGTCTATGGCCTGCCGGTGCGCGGAACCCATGCCCATAGCTGGGTACAGGCCTTTCCGAATGAGCTGACATCCTTTCGGGCCTATGCCGATGCCTTTCCCGACAGCTCCGTTCTGCTGGTGGATACCTACGACACTCTGAAGAGCGGAGTCCCGAATGCAATCACCGTAGCACGTGAACTGCGAGATCGTGGACACGAACTACGCGGAGTCCGCCTGGATTCAGGGGATCTTGCCTTTCTCTCCAGAGAGAGCCGGCGCATGTTCGACGAAGCCGGCTTCCCGGAGGTGAAGATCGTCGCATCCAATGAACTGGACGAGTTCGTAATCGACTCGATCAGAGATGAGGGTGGAAGGGTCGACATCTACGGTGTCGGCACGAAACTGGCGACCTGCGCCGGAGCGGGAGGTGGGGCCCTGGGGGGAGTCTACAAGCTCGTGGAGGTTGACGGACAGCCGAAGCTCAAAGTAACCAGCGACATCGCCAAGGCCACCCTTCCGGGAAAGAAACGTATTCTGCGGGCACTTGGAACTGATGGCGGCATGGTTCAGGATGTGATCTGTCTGGGAGATGACGATAATCCGTGCGGCGGAGATACGGTTTGCGATCCCTGCAACCCGCTCCAGTACACAACGATCCCGGCAGACGTCACGCTGCATGAATTGCGGCGGGTGGTGATGAAGAATGGCTGCCGGACCAGCCATCAGGAAGCACTGGACACCATGGCCGACCGCACGGCCCTGGAACTTGCCCGACTGCCGCAGGGGTGTCTGCGGCACATCAACCCCCACCGCTACAAGGTGTCCATTTCCGGGCGACTGAATGATCTGAGGAACCGGCTGATTGACCAGGCACGCAGAGGAGGGTGAGCGATGGAACGTAGGGCGGCATTGCTGATAGTGGATGTGCAGAATGATTTCTGCCCCGGCGGCGCACTGCAGATACAGAATGGCAACCGTGTGGTGGAACCGATCAACAGGGCGGTGACGTATTTTCACGCTGCCGGGTTGCCGATACTGGCAAGCCGCGACTGGCACCCGCCGATAACCAGGCACTTCCGACCTTTCGGCGGAGTCTGGCCGGTTCATTGTGTCCAAGGGACTGAGGGCGCCGCCTTCCATCCGGGGCTTTTCCTCCCGGATGAAACGGTGGTGCTTTCCAAAGGGATAAACCCGGAACTGGACGGCTACTCTGTTTTCGAGGCAATAACCGGCGACGGCAGGACGCTTATGGAACTGCTGCAGAAGCTGGGGGTACTAAAGCTCTATATAAGCGGCCTCGCAACCGATTATTGTGTCCTCTGCACGACAGTTGAAGCGTTGCGTACCGGGTTCGAAGTTACCGTACTGACCGATGCCGTCGCCGGGGTTGACATCATTGCCGGAGAGTCGGCCGTTGCCCTTGAGGATATGGCAAAGGCCGGTGCGCATATGGCCCTCGTGGAGGATCTGCCGGCCGAATTAGACATGAAACCGCCTTCCGTGGGGTGACAGATAATAAAACAAGCGGGCCGGACGGAGCGATCTTCCATACAAACGCTTCACGGCAACAAAGATCAACTCTTCTTGCTTGTCTTCGCAAAGAAGCTGGAATAGTGCTGAACAACCTTGACACCCTTGCAATACGGGCAGACAATATTTCCTTTTTCATGCTCTGTCATGCTCAGCTTTATCGAAAATGCCTTCCCGCAATCCTCGCAGCGATATTCGTAAATCGGCATACGGCAATCCTCCTCGTTGAAGTTCAAGCTTCGTCACTGCGGTAAGAATAATGAGGCCGTAATCTGCTTCATATTCAGAAGTTCTGCTGCATGACGATGCCGATCCTGACACTACCGGCATGGTCACGATCCACAACCGGCGCCAGAAAACAGCGGTCGGTGATTGTTGCCCCGACCAGCGCGCCTATCGTGTGCGCAACCACATCCTGAAGTGAACTTGAAAACGCTTCTCCCTCTGCCATCTGTAAGCCTTCTCCGACGAGGACACCGGCAGTGCTGACGGAGAACCCGATGATGCCCCGGTGCTCCGGCCAGTAATTGTCAGCAACGGCAGTAACGGCACCGGCAATGAGCGCTCCCCCCGTAGCATGGCTCAATTCGCTTGTCACGTTGGTGGCTGCAATTGCCGGGGAGACAAACAGCAGACAACAGCATATCAGTAACCATCTGTTCATCACACGCCTCCTGTGGTCAGGGTTCGAAGAAACGGAAGCAAAAATAGTGAAGCAGGCCACTGAATCTGCACGATATCAGGAGCGGCAGAGATGAGAGTGCGAAAGTCGTGATCAGCGATCTTCGCCGGGCCAGAAACGCATGCAGTACACACACTCTTCTGTGTCGTGCGGAATGGTGTCACGCAACGGTTCGTTTTTACGGATGCAGCCACAGCGTTTGGGAACCGGGAAACGGTGAATCTTGTTGTCTTGAACAAAATAAAGCATGGCTCATTCTCCTTGAGATGGTACAGGGTATCCAAGCTTATTTACCTATACAGGATATGGAATTCATATTTCATGCCAGGAGCGCATATACGAATAATGTAGGAACTACGGAATGTAACAACTTCAGCACGAGATGTCTGCATGTCAGCTTTTTACACTGGAGAGAATCAATTGTTGGAGAAATAAAGATAACAGGCTGATTTAAATATTGTTTACCGGATGATTTTTATTTTGGCCAGTGATGTTATTTTAACATTACAAAGGTTATGTGGTCTGGCAAAATGAACATATGTAACGTGACTATTACTGCCGCCCCAAAGTCAGATCCTGACGCACAATTGTTTCAAGAGTTGCGTCCAGCATGGCCCGGCGGCAATCGACACCGTCGATGCTACCTGTTTTCAGCTTATTGAAGAAGCGGCAGCCGCCGAAGCAAAGCGGCAGATAGGAGCACTCCAGGCACTCGTCGTTTTTCCAGATATCCAGATTGTAGGAGTGGCGGTAATCGTTGATGCCGTCAGCCAGGGTGCCGATGGCAAATTCAGGCCACCCCATCAAGGTGGGACATTTGTAAAGGGTGCCGTCGTACGCGACGACGAGGTTGTTGGTCAGCTCAATCATGCAGACCCCCATGTGCGGTTTCTCCACGGAAAAGCCGCGCCGGAGGGTTTCTTTGCGGAGGAAAAGATTCGCCTCGATCAGCCATGGTTCGTCGCCGAATACGCAGGCGGCGGCGTGCAGGTCGTGGCCGCCGGATTTGGGGTGGATCGGAGCGAATTGCACCGGCCCGAGCTGTGCCGGGTCGATACCGGCGGCAAGCAGCGCGTCGAGCATTGTCGGAAACTCGTGGTAGTTGTCACGGGTGAAGTTGCCACCCGGGTTGATGGTGATGAGATCATAAACAGAGTAAAGATTGCTGACTATTGTTTTGAAACTGCCTTTTCCAGAGATAAAGGGGCGCTGGCGGTCATGGATATGTTGTGGGCCATCCAGCGTGACCTGAGCGCTGGTCAATCCCAGGGGGAGTAGATCCTCCACGACGTTTCGAGTCAGCATGGTAGCGTTGGTAACGAGGCTGCAGGTAAATTTCGTTCCAGCCCTGGTCGCCGCATCAAGCAGCGGTATGGCAATTTCCTTGAGCATGTGCAGTGCCATGAGCGGTTCACCGCCGTAGAAGCGGATCTCGACATCTCGGCCCCGTTCTATCTGGTTGCGTTTGACGTGAGACACCAGAAGCCTGGCAGTCTCATGGCTCATCACATGCCTGCCCCGGAAGTTATCCTCGAAACAGTAGGGACAGGCCAGATTGCATTCCAGAGTCAATACCACCGTTGCTGAAAAAACTGTTGAACGTGCGTTGGTCTGGTCAACTAGACCTTCCATCTGTTTACGCTCAACTAACGCATCATCTACCAGTAATTCCAGTCGGCGCAACAGGGCCTGCTCCGGTTCGGCCAGCAAGCCATCACGGGCGGAGGCGAGCAGTGTTTCGGAAGCCCTGACGACAGAGCCTTTTCTGGTCGAGTAGAGGAGTACAGAACCGGGACGATCAGGGTCGGGATAAATTTTCAGGTAACGGGAAAGCGGCATCGTATTACTCGGAAAACTGATGGGTAGTTTTTCCTCCCCATTAGTTTTCCGAAATATTCATCAACTGCGGGCGCTTGTGGCTGTGCAGCAAGTGCTTACCATCTCCGTGCTTTCCACCCCTTCATCCAACACTTCGATTGCCATGATGTCACCTCCTGACGATTTTTTCTCATCCGCTCTGGATGGGCGTTTCGGAAAACGACTGTATACAAAGTCGAAAATACCTGCTAGAAAAAAATCGTCCTCAAGCAAAACAATCAAGAATCAAAATGAATTTAATTATTTACTACCAATATCAACCGGGATCTGCGTGCGTCGGAATTTTTACCAAAAACTGATTATCGTATTGCTGGCATCCATGCTCTGCGGCGCTTTACCTGTTTTTGCCGATGACGAGCTTGATACCCTTGGTTTCACCGATGCGCCGGAAGAAACCCTCATTTCCACTTCCCGCATCCTCCGCCCGACCTCAAAGGTTGCTGAAAACGTCACGGTTATCACCGCCGTCGACATTGTCCGTCTCAACGCTCACACCCTGGCCGAAGTGCTGCAGGCCGTGCCCGGCATTCAGCTTGACTATCTCCGCACCCCAAGCTCCTTTACTTTCTTCAATATCCAAGGGGCATTAAGCAATACCACCATGGTGCTGATCGACGGCATCCGCCAGAACGATTTTGACCAGAACGGCGTATGGGTCGGCTTGATTCCTGTCCAGCAGATCGACCGGGTCGAGATTATCAAGGGGGCGGCCTCTGCCACCTGGGGACCGGCTCTAGGCGGGGTCATCAACATCATTACCAAAACGCCGAACCCGGAGCGGACTGTTTCGGGAATGGTTTCCGGCTCGATAGGTTCCAATTTTACTGCAGACAGCCGTGCTGAACTGAGCGGCGCTAAAGAACGCCTCGGCTATTATCTGACCGCCGGCAACCTCCGCTCAGACGGCTTATCCCCCAATACCGCCACCAACATGAATAGCCTGTACGGCAAGCTTGTCTATACCCTGCCTGGCAATGGCACCGTAACCCTTGGTTTGTCACATTTGGCTGCCAAGCCGGGGTTGGATGAAGGGGACACTGCGAGATGGGGCTTTGTTCACGACAACAACGAGTACCGCCGCAATAACGGCTTCATCAAGTTCAGTCAACCACTCGCCGCCAAGCTCAATCTTGACCTTGACGTCTACATCACAAATCGGGATGACCACACCAAACTTGGCGGTAGTGACCAAGATGCCATCGTCTTCTTCAACGACTTAACCGTGCGGGAATCAAGCCGGGGGGCAAACGCCCGTTTGAGCTGGGGCGACAGCGAGCGGAGCCTCATAACCGGTTTTGAATATGCCAAAGCCAAGGCAACATGCACGGATCTGCTGAGCTCAGATCCTCCCGTCTATGACCGGAGTTGGGACAGTTGGTCACTGTACAGTAACGGCACATACAGCATCGATCAGCTGACTATTCTCCCCGGTGTGCGCCTGGACCATACAGGTCTTGCCGGCGACAACACGAGCTATACCCTTGGTGCAACCTATCAGCTTACCGAAACCACAACGTTGCGCACCTATGGTGCCAAAGGGTTTACCCTGCCGACGCCACGCAGCCAGACTAACACCCTGCAAAAGATACAGACTATTCAGGGGGGGATTGAAAGTGGGGCGGTTCCTTATGTGTGGCTAAAAGGGACCTATTTTTACAACATCCTGCGCGACAGCGAATCTGCCGGCGACATCGCCATAACCAACCAGACCCGGCAGGGCTTCGAGATTGAAGCCCGTACCACCCCGCTTTTCAACGTCTCCCTCACGGGTGGATATACCTATCTGTACGCCAAAAACAGCGATACCGGCGAACGGCTGCAGAGCAACAGCCAGCAGACCGTTCCTCCGCATACAGTCAAGTTTGCCCTCAACTATGACAAAGCCGACCTCGGTCTACGTGGTGTGCTGACCGGTAACTATGCCTGGTTGAATGCGACTGACGGCTATCCCGCCGCCAACGCCGGCATGGTCTGGGACCTGCACCTGAACTGGAAGGTGAAGCCGAAATCCGGACTGTCACCGGAGCTGTTCTTCTCGGGACATAACCTGTTCAACGGTGTGCAGACAACCGACACAGTTCTTTACGAAAATGCGAAACGCTGGTTCGAAGGCGGAGTGAGGGTGAACTTCTGATGAGACGCTTTATTCTCATCATACTCGCCCTGGCGACCCTGTTTCCCTCACTCGCCCAGGCTTACGACATCCTGGTGCTGCAGAGCCGACGTGATCCGGCTTACGAGGATGTCCTGACGGGCTTCCGCAGCGTGCACAGTGATTCTCTGCGAGTGATAGTACTTTCAGACTACGTCGAAGTGGACACTGTCCGGATCGTGCGCGAGGATCGCCCCAGAGTGATACTGGGCATTGGTGAAGCCGCCCTGACAGCCGCCCGCAAGGTCAGGAACATTCCGGTGGTCGCCCTGATGTCCCTCGGGATTACTAATCAAAGAGCTTCACACCCTAACCTGACCGGCATTACGATGTTCGCCCCACCGGAACGCTATATCAGCATATTCAGGAACATGAAAACCAGACGCGTCGGCGTAATTTACAATCCGGCCAAAAGCGGCTGGTATCTGCGCCTGGCACGCCAGGCTGCTGAAGAAGCCGGCATAGCTCTGGTACTCCGGGAAGTTTTCACACCAAGAGAGACAATCGAAAGGCTGGCGGAGCTGACAGGCAAGGTGGATGCCCTCTGGATGCTGCCCGACAGCACGGCGGTTACTCGGGGAACAACCGAGGCCTATTTCCGCTTCGGCCAGGAGCAGAATGTCCCGGTGGCCTCCTTCGCCGCCAATTATCTGGGACTGGGTGCGTCTGCGATACTTGAAATAGATCGGCTTGCCATGGGACGCCAGGCAGACACCATGGTGACGGATATCCTGAAAGGCAAACGCATCGAGAATATACCGCTCGGTTTTCCCAAAGGCATAAGGCTCAAGATCAATCCCAGCGTATTAAAACACCTGAACATTGCCATCCATTGATTGTTAAGATTCCCGGTTGCAACCGCAGTCAAGCCATGATATTAATTCTTTAATTTTGCATCTCGCTGAATAGCCACAACACAATAAGCCCTTTGAGGGGATTGGCGCCATGCCACTGTGTACCCGATGGTCTAATTTCTCCACCAGCTTCCAGTTCAAACTCTTCTCCATCTTCACCCTGCTGACATTTTTGATAGCCTCCCTGCTGAGCACTCTTTACATCATCACCGAAATACGTGCAACACACCGCATCGCCACCGAACAGCTCCAGCTGCGGGCCCAGCAGCTGGCCGGTTCCGTCCGGCTCCCTCTGTATGCCGAAAACAGTGAAGCACTGCACCTCTTGGCTAAGCAGGCGGCCCAAGCCCCCGAAATCCGGGCAGTGGTGATTACCGCTCCGGACGGGAGGGTACTGGCCAATTTCTATTCACCGGACTATTCCGGACAAACCGGGAACATCGTCCAAGCGGTTGAGGTGCACAGCAATCCCATGGTGGGTTCAGTTGAATCATCGATGACCGGCGGCCCGCATGCCTCCGCGACCCTGATCGGCACCGTGCGCATGGAGCGGGGAACTGCCGACCTGTCACGGACTATCCATCACGTTATCCTGATCTCCGTCAGCACGGCCATTGCCTTCTGGCTTGCTGTTTCCCTGCTGTGCTTTATGGTCCTGCGGCGGGTGACCCGTTCTTTCAACAACCTTGTGCAAGGCATCGCTGCAATTCAGCAAGACGTTAATTTCACCTCCCGGATAACCATAGAATACGACGATGAACCGGGGAGAGCGGCACGTGCCGTCAACAACCTGGCAAATGCGTTACAGCAACGCGTCGAGGAGAACAGGAGGCTTCAGGAAGAGCGTTTGAATCTTGAGCGGCAGATGTTCCAGGCACAGAAACTGGAAAGTCTCGGGGTTATGGCTGGCGGAATCGCCCACGACTTCAACAACCTGCTGCAGTCGATTTCAGGCAATATCGAGCAGGCTTCATTGATAACTACGGAAGATCCAATGATTAAGGGCTATATCGATCGGGCCATGACATCGACTAAACGTGCAGCACTTCTTACCAACTCGCTGCTGACATATCTAGGCAAGGGCTTAATTGCCAAAAAACCACTGG
>JAQUCU010000005.1 GCA_028686055.1 Desulfuromonadaceae bacterium | reverse complement strand
ACTTTATCAACAACAGCCATCGGCATCTCGCGACAGCTGCCGCACTGTTTGACACAGTTCTTTATCTTGATGTTCAGCTCTGGAAATTCCTCTTCCAACCGCCGGACCACCTTTCCTTTCCCCTTGTTATGTTCGCAAAAACGAATTTTCACGCTACACCGCCAGTGGTGAACCTACGGGGGCAACAAAGACCCGCAGAGCCATTTCTCCATCGATCATAAGGATGCCGTGTCCATTGTCACCAACCAGCTTCAGCTTGGCAATCAGATCGCGATCATTATTCTCCTCTTCAATCTGCTCGGTTACGAACCATTGCAGGAAGATCTGGGTGGCGTGATCCTTCTCCTGGACCGCCTGCTCACTCAGGTTGTTGATGCAGGAGGTTATCAGCCGTTCGTGTTCAAGGGTCTTCTGCATCATATCCAGTAGTGATTTGTATTTGTTCGGCACGGCCTTGCTGGCCGGAATCGAAATGACAACTCCCTGGTCGGTCAGATAGGTATAAAATTTCATGAAGTGAATCATCTCTTCGCGGTACTGCACAAAGAACCAGTTGGCAGCTCCTTTAAGCCCCAGGTCGTTGGCGCAGGAAGACATGACCAGGTACAGGTGGGCAGAGAAAAGCTCCAGGCTCATGTGGGTGTTAAGCGCATCTGACATTTTTTTACTGATCATGCTCGTAAACCTCCCGGGTTTTTTTTAGACTGATGACTCAACTATTGCACTGGTTTGCGGCGTGACAGCAGCAGTACTGCACAGGTCCCTGTGATAAACATCGGCAGGCTGAGCAGTTGGCCCATGGAAAACAGATTGAGGAAAGTACCTATCTGGGCGTCGGGCTGCCTGAAAAACTCGACAATGAAGCGAAAAAGGCCATACCCGGCAACAAATGACCATCCGGCAATTCCTGTCGCGGAATACCTGCGCGACATCAGGCGCACAATCAAAAACAGCACAAGCCCTTCCAGAAAAGCTTCGTAGAGTTGCGAAGGGTGACGGGGAACTCCGTCACTACCGGGGAAAATCATCCCCCAGGGGACATCCGTTGGCCTGCCGTACAATTCCCCGTTTATGAAGTTGCCGATCCTTCCGAGCCCCAATCCGACCGGAGCGCATAGAGCCGCCATATCAATCAGTGCCAGAAAGGGAACCTTCTTGCGGCGTGCGAAGAGTACAAAGGCCAACACGACTCCCAAGAAACCACCATGGAACGACATTCCCCCTTCCCAGACAGCAAAGAGTTTAAGTGGATTTGCCAGGTAAAAGCCGAGGTTGTAGAACAGGATATAGCCGATCCGTCCACCGAGGACAACACCGAGGGCGCCGTAAAAAACCAGATCGGCGACATCGTCCTTTGTCAGCGGGAGCCGCTTGCGTGTGACTTCGGACCTGATGATGAAATAGGTGGCGATAAATGCCAGGACGTACATCAGCCCGTACCAGCGGAACTGGAGCGGGCCGATGCTCAGGAATACGGGATCAATGTGCGGAAATTGCATGGAAGCTTACTAATCCTTTTGGCTATAAACCACAGCCGCAATTGCGGGAGCAGGCGCCACTCTTCATTTTGAGGGCCTTTATAAACGACGCTTCGGTGGCCGCACGGAGTTCGTCAACAACGGGTGCGGGTACCGGGGAGTCAAGTGACAGGATTACCATTGCTTCACCCTTTTTCTCGCGGCGCCCGAGGTTCATGGATGCGATGTTGATGTCGTGCTGTCCCATGATGGTCCCGATCCTGCCGATCATGCCGGGACGGTCTTCGTAATTCAGCATCAGCATGTGTTCGTCCGGGGTGAAGTCCATCGAATAATCCCGCAGCCGGACGATGCGTGGCTGCCCGTCAAAGAGGGTGCCGGCAACCAGTCGCCGTTTACCCTGTCCTTCGAGGGTGAGGGTGATGACATTGGAGAACGCATCAGATTGTGTGGACTTAGCCTCTTCAACGATTATTCCCATCTGTTCGGCAATCAAAGATGCATTGACCATATTGACGTCCTGATCAAGTTTATGATTGAGGAGCGCCGAAAGTCCGCAGACTGAAAGTGGTGAACAGTCGTAGTGGGCAATCGCTCCGCTGAAACCGAAGGTGACCTTTTCCAGGTTAGTATCGACCAGCTGAACACCAAAATCGCAGATGACGCTCATCAGATTGAGGAACGGCCGCATCTGATCCATCAGGGCTATGTCAAAACGGGGGATATTAAGGGCATTCTCCAGCGGTTTATCATCCAGATAGTTTATTATTTCTTTTGATACGTCGATTGCAACATTGACCTGCGCCTCAAACGTGTTGGCACCCAAGTGCGGGGTAACCACAAGGCGATCATGGGCAATAAGAGCTTTTAGAGTTTCGGTATCAGGCGGTTCCTTGCTCCAGACATCACAGGCACCACCAGTTACCTTTCCTGAATTCAGATTGTCAAGCCAGGCCTTCTCGTCAATAATGCCGCCGCGTGCAACATCCAGAACAATAACGCCGGTTTTCATCAAACCGAATTCACGCGCTCCGATCATTCCACGGGTTTCATCGGTCATCGGAGTATGCACGGTGATGATGTCGCAATTTTTGTAGATCTCATCGTGCGAAAGCAGTTTGACTCCCAGATCATTGGCGCGCTTGACGGCGATATAGGGGTCACAGGCAAAAACCTCGCACTCAAAGGCTTTCAAACGGGTTGCTACCCGTCCGCCGACCTTGCCGAGACCGATCACACCGGCAACCTTCCCCTTTAGTTCAATACCCGTAAAAGGTGCCCGTTTCCATTCGCCGGCTTTAAGGCTGTTGCACGCTTTGGGTACGTTGCGGCAGAATGACAGCAGCAGCGCCATCGTATGTTCTGCGGCGCTGTTAGTGTTACCGAAGGGGGCGTTGACAACGATCACTCCTTTTGAGCTGGCATAGTCAACATCGACATTGTCGATGCCGACTCCGGCTCTGGCTACCATCTTCAAACGTGTGGCTGCATCCAGAAGCGGCTTGTCAACTGTTGTGCCGCTGCGGGTGATGATGACGTCATAGTTGCCGATAACCGCCAGCAACTCCTCTTTTTTCAAGCCAAGCTTTACGTCAAGCTGGATACGGGGTTCCTGGGTTAAAAGCGCCAGCCCCTCTGCTGAAACTTCATCAGTTACAATTATCTTCATGATCGAATCTCCGGATGCTATGGAATTTGATCTTGCACAATAGCCCTGCAGAGAAAAAAATGCAAGCATGCGGGCGGTAAATAGTGGTATACATTCGAACCATGAAACCATTCAATATCGTGCTTATCGAACCTGAAATCCCTCCCAACACCGGCAATATAGCCCGTTTGTGTGCTGCTACCGGCACAATGCTCCATCTGGTGGGGAAACTCGGATTCTCCCTCGATGACCGGTACCTCAAACGGGCCGGCCTCGACTACTGGGAATTTGTCTCTCTCAAGCTGTGGCCTAATCTGGAAACGCTGCAATCTGCCGCTTCGGGGGGACGCTTCTTCTATCTGAGCACCAAGGTTGAGCGGAGCTATCTGAGTGCAGGGTTTCAACCGGGGGATTACATCGTTTTCGGTAAAGAGACGAAGGGGTTGCCTGAAGATCTCCTGCGTGCCAACCCCGATACATCATTTACTATTCCGATGCCGTCGGATAAAGTGCGCAGTCTCAATCTTTCCACCTCGGCCGGAATCGTGCTGTATGAAGCGTTGCGTCAATGCGGAGGGATCAGGTGATTGAATACTCCGGTGCGACACTGCGCCATTCATATCTGACTGGTCAGATTCCCGGCATCGGCGGGATCATAAAAGAATCTCCCGTCGATTTTATTGTAACGGAAATCCCGGCCTATTTACCATGCGGTTCCGGCGAACACTGCTACCTGACTATTGAGAAATGCGGCATCACAACCCTGGAGGCAATCCGCCGCATTGCGCAGGGTCTGAAGGTCCCGGAACACAACATCGGCTATGCCGGCATGAAGGATGCCGTCGGCATTACCCGCCAGACCATTTCCATCCAGTGGGTTAAACCGGAGAGTGCGCTCGCCCTGGATTTGGACGGAGTCAAAGTAATCTCGGCAGTGCGACACTCAAACAAGCTCAAGATCGGGCATCTCAGGGGGAATCGCTTCCGTGTCGTGGTTCGTGGTGTTTCAAACGCTGACGTACAACGTGTGCCGGCGATTCTGGATATACTTGCCAAGCGTGGCGTTCCGAATTATTTCGGCTATCAGCGCTATGGTGCCCAGAGTAATTCTCATTTGGTCGGTGCGGCCATACTGCGGCGGGATTGGCGGGGATGCGTGGATCACCTGATCGGTGCACAGGATGCTGTGCGTGACCAGGACTGGTCATCTGCAATCAGTGCCTATCGTCATGGTGACCCGGAGGAAGCGCTCCGTCTGTTCCCTCGTCACTGTCGCACCGAGCGTGACGTGCTGCAGCGTCTGATCTCCCGTCCGGAAGGATATGAAAAAGCCTTCTCCGCTGTTCATCCCCGTCTGAAAAAACTGTATCTGTCTGCGGCACAGTCTTTTCTTTTCGATCAGGTTGTGGCACGAAGGATTGAACATCTTGACGGTTTGAAGACCGGTGATCTGGCCTTTAAACATGTCAACGGCGCCTGTTTTCTTGTTGAAGATGTTGCTGCTGAGGCAGAAAGGGCTGCAGCGTTTGAAATATCGGCCAGTGGGCCGATGTTCGGCTGCAGCATGAAGCGTCCGGAAGGTGCGGTGTGGGAGCTCGAACGTGAAGTTCTTGAACAGGCTGGGTTGGATCTGCCTGCCTTTGACCTGTCGGGTGGTCTGCGGATGGAGGGTGAACGGAGACCGCTGCGGGTCCCGCCGAGCGATATGTCCTGGAGCTCTTCAGGTGATACTGTGACGGTGGAATTTACTCTGCCGAAAGGATCATATGCTACATCGCTGCTTCGGGAGATTACTAAAAGTTTTTGAATTTAAAAATAAAATTTTTACCGCGCCAAGTTTTACCAGTTTTATTTCTCCGAGTCTTTATTTTTCCCACAAAAAAACCGGCATAGCGCCGGTTTTTCTCGTTCATCTCAATGATAAACCCGATTATTTCCTGACGAAATCAGGTTTTGCAAATGAATACTGGAAATGCATATGATCGGTGTAGGTCCCGTTCAGTATGCCAACGACATCTTCGGTAAAAACCAGTTCCTCATCGGTCGGGATTACGAACACCTTGACCGGAGAGTCATCAGTTGTAATCAGTGTTTCCCGCTTACGGGTCATGGCACCGTTGTTCCGCTCACGGTCGAGGATAATACCGATATGTTCAAGTCCTTCGATCGCTTTTTCGCGTATCACAGAGCCCATTTCTCCGACACCGGCAGTGAACACTACCGCATCAATTTTGCCAACTGCAGCCATGAAAGCCCCGATGTACTTTTTTAATCGGTATGATTCAATGTCCAGAGACAGTTGGCAGCGTTTATCTCCTGCATTGGCATGCTCAATAACGTCACGGCGATCCGTGAAGCGGCCGGTAATACCCATTACTCCGCTTTTTTTGTTAAGAATGCTGTCAATTTCCTTGGCTGAAAGATTGTCCTTCTGCATCATGAAAGCCGGGATTGCCGGGTCGATATCACCGCAACGTGTGCCCATGACCGCACCTTCAAGAGGGGTAAGTCCCATGGTGGTGTCTACTGAAATGCCGTTTTTAATGGCGCAATGTGAAACTCCATTGCCTATATGCATCGTGATGATGTTTGTTTCTTTTGGGTCCTTGCCGAGCAGAACTGCAGCGCGCTTGGATACATACAGGTGAGATGTGCCATGGAAACCGTAGCGGCGAACCTGGTGCTTCTCATACCATTCATAGGGTAGGGGATAGATGTAGGCGTGCTCAGGCATAGTCTGATGAAAAGCGGTGTCAAAAATGGCAACATGCGGCACGTTCGGCATGAGGGCCTGTGCCGCTTCTATACCTTCTATATTAGGCGGATTGTGCAGGGGGGCCAGATGCTGCACATCTTTGACCGCATCCAGCACACTTTCATCGATCAGTACGGAACAGGTGAACTTTTCGCCGCCATGCACGACCCTGTGACCGACTGCAGATATCTCGTCAACGCTTTTCAGAACACCATGAACCGGATCTATAACGGTCTTGATGACCAGGTCGATTGCTTCCTGATGATTGGCGCACTCCTGCTCATGATGAAAATTATCACGACCGGGGATTTCGTGCATGATAAATGAACCGCCGATAATAACGCGTTCTACCATGCCTTTTGCGACAACCTCCATTTTATGCCAATCAAAAAGCTGGTATTTTACTGATGAGCTTCCGCAGTTCAGTGCCATGATAATCATGTGTGCTCCCTTCAGATAAACGTTGAATTAGTTATACTATAAGTAAAAAAAAACAACTAAACTAAAATAACTAGCTGTAATAAAACTGTTTTTGATATATACACGGAACAGGATTTGAATTCAACAAAATATGTGCAGGTGGATTTGCCTGAGAGCTGATTTCTTTTTCTGGACATTTAAAAAACGGTATGGTACATCACACTTAGCTCACCACCCGGTGAGCTAATCTAACAAGGAGGTGAAATTGTGGCCCATACTATTACTGATGAT
Source organism: Desulfuromonadaceae bacterium (assembly GCA_028686055.1). Classification (GTDB taxonomy): domain Bacteria; phylum Desulfobacterota; class Desulfuromonadia; order Geobacterales; family Pseudopelobacteraceae; genus JACRCG01. Next base: position 31,717 of record JAQUCU010000005.1, on the reverse strand, counting down.
TGCACAAACTGTGCAGCATGTGAGGATTCCTGTCCTGTTAACGCTATCAGCGAGCAGGGCGGAAAGCGTGTTATCGACGCAGATACCTGCATCGACTGCGGAGCATGTGTTGATACCTGCCCCGTAAGCGCTATCCATGCCTAATTGAAATTGATAACAATGTAAATAAAAAAACCCGTGGCAACACGGGTTTTTTGTTGCTTGATTTCCGAATCAGAAACGGTTTATTTCCTGAACAGCCAAAGAACGAACGAAAGAATTGCTGAGATCAGCAGGCAGGTTGCGAGCGGAAAGTAAAAGCTGAAATTGTCTCGCTTGAAGGCGAAGTCCCCTGGCAGTCTGCCGAGCCAGGTTGGGAGCTTTGGATTAAAGTAGATAACCAGCCCGGCAACTGTCAGAAACAGTCCCATGACGATCAGCGGTTTTCCGAAATTCCCCATGTCTGCACCATATACCTTATCCCCTGTATTTAACCTGATTTCCTCGACTCTTTCTCCTGTTGCCTATACCGTTCCTTCTCGCTGTAGATGCAGCCGCAGTACTGTTGACGATACAGTCCCAGCTCTTTTGAGAGCCTGATTCCTTCCTGCCATCCTGATCTAAAGTCCTGATAGTGAAACGGTACCCCGTATTCACTACCGATCTGTTCCCCGAGGGCCCTGATTTCATCATGCTTCTGGTACCTGCTGTAGAGCAGCGATGCGGTAAATGCTTCAAAACCGCCTTCAGCAGCAGCCTGTGCAGCCGCCCGAAGGCGAGATGAATAGCAGTAGTTGCAGCGTTTGTCAGGTTCAGCGGCAACGTGCGCCAGAAAACCTTCCAGATCGTAGTCGTCGCGCACCATCAGGGGCATTGCCTCCTGCTCTGCCATTTGCACAGCTGTGTCCCGCCGCCTGGCGTACTCCTGATAAGGGTGAATATTGTTGTTGTAGAAAAAACCGGTCACATCGTGGCCGGCTCCGCGCAACTGCCGCAGCGGAAAGAGAGCGCATGGCCCACAGCAGGTGTGCAGAAGGATTCTCATCACAGGTTCTCCAACATGTGTCCCATCTTTTTGCGTTTGGTTTCAAGATAGTCCCGGTTTGTTTCGTTCGGTTCCGTTTCTATAGAGACCCGCTCAACAATATCGATGCCGTACCCTTGCAGACCGATCAGTTTTTTCGGGTTGTTGGTCAGCAGGCGGATCTTGGTGATGCCGAGAGCCAGCAGAATCTGGGCACCGATCCCGTAGTCGCGCAGATCAGCCTTGAAACCGAGCTCCAGATTGGCTTCAACCGTATCACGCCCCTGGTCCTGCAGTTCATACGCTTTCAGTTTGTTGACCAGGCCGATGCCGCGTCCCTCTTGGCGCATGTACAGAATCACTCCGCTTCCCTCCGCCGCAATCTGCTTCATCGCGCGATGAAGTTGCTCGCCGCAGTCGCAGCGTTGACTTCCCAGAACATCTCCAGTCAGACATTCCGAATGGACTCTGACCAGCACAGGCTGGTCTTTTTTAAGTTCTCCCTTTACGAGTGCTATATGTTCAAGCTTGTCAATGTCGCTCTCAAAACCGAAAGCTTTCCATTCACCCCCGAAAGAGGATGGCAGGTTCGCCTCGGCTACGGTTCGTACCAATCTTTCGTTCTTAAGGCGGTAGGCCACAAGGTCGGCAATTGTGCAGACTTTTATGCCATGTTTTTTTGCAAATACCTTTAATTCCGGCATACGGGCCATTGTGCCATCTTCATTCATTATTTCGCATATAACCCCGGCCGGTTTCATTCCAGCCAGACGCGCCAGATCAACTGAACCCTCGGTCTGTCCCAATCGCACGAGTACGCCGCCTTTGCGGGCTCTGAGGGGGAAAATATGACCGGGACTGACCAAGTCTTCTTTGCTGGCATTGTCAGCGACGGCGGTTAAAATCGTGTGGGCCCGGTCAGCCGCTGAGATTCCGGTTGTTACACCATGTTTGGCTTCGATCGATACGGTAAAAGCTGTCTCGAAGGGGGAGGTGTTATTGCGCACCATTGGCAGCAGTCCGAGTTCATCGCATTTTTCTGTCGTCAGAGTCAGACAGATCAGACCCCGACCGTATTTTGCCATGAAGTTGATATTTTCCGGTGTAGCAGCCTCGGCTGCCAGAGTAAGATCCCCTTCGTTCTCACGGTCCTCGTCATCAACCAGAATGACCATTTTTCCCTGACGGATATCTTCGATTGCTTCTTCAATAGTTGCTACGGACATTTAAATCCCTTTCTAAACTGCAATTTTTTATTTTAAGTTTAATAGGTTGAATTTGTATCAACAGTCAGAATGCAACATCCCAAATTGTTCTATATAAATCCATTTTCTGCCAGAATTTTCATATTCAGGCCTCCTCCGGATTGCCAGGGGGAGGTCAAGCGTTCCACATACTTTCCGATAATGTCGGTTTCTATATTGACTTTGTCGCCCGCCCTGAGCTGTCCGAGAGTGGTGCTGGAGTACGTATGCGGAATGATATTTACCGAAAACGCATCCTGAGAGACCGTATTGACCGTCAGACTTATGCCGTCGATCGTTACGGAACCCTTTTCAACCAGATACCGTGCATGTTCAGGGGGCAGGGTGAAATGTAACTGGTGGTTGCCGGAACGGTTTTCCAATCGGGTCAGCTGCCCTGTGCAGTCGACGTGACCGCTGACAATATGACCACCCATGCGGTCACCCATCCTGAGGGCCTGCTCCAGATTGACGAGGCTGCCGCTGTAGAGTTTCCCGATCAATGTGCGGGAAATGCTTTCCGGAGAAACATCAAAGGTCAGGGTGCGGAGGGTGCTGGCGATTACGGTCAGGCATGCTCCGTTGACGGCAACCGAGTCGCCGATGGCAATATCTGCTGTCGTCAGTGAAGTTTCTACTACTAATACTCCGGCTTCTCCATGGCGGTTAAATGATGCCACACGGCCGGTGTCTTCAATCAGTCCAGTGAACATTGACGCTCCGGGCGTGCAGTAACCATTATATCAGTGCCAACGCGCCGCATGTTGAGATCGCAAAAATTTATCGAGTGAGCCATATCGGTGGTGCCGGTCATCGTAAATGGAGAGAACCCGTCACTGCCGACCACCTTGGGTGCATAAAAAAATACGCATTCATCAATCAGACCATGCTTTAGAGCTTCTCCTGCCAGATGGCTTCCTCCCTCCAGCAGAAGTGAATGGATGCCGAGTCCCCCCAGTTTGTTCAATAGATCATGCAGATCCACCCTGCCATTGTCTGAATTGCAGATCAGCAGGCGGGCCCCTGCCTTGAGATACCGGGCATGAACCTTCGGGTTTGTTTCGGTGGTGGCAATCATAGTTCCGCCGGCCATTTGCCCGCTTAATACAGCAACACTCTCCGGTGTGCGCAGGCGGCTGTCGACGATGATCCTGAGTGGGTTGTTCCCGTTGATGTGACGAACAGTCAGCTGCGGGTTGTCCGCGATAATCGTATCAACGCCGACCATTATCGCATTGTTGTCAGCCCGCATGCGGTGAACTATTCTGCGCGATGCTTCACAGCTGATCCAGCGGGAATCGCCGGTGACGCTTGCTATCTTGCCATCCAGCGTCATGGCGCATTTATATGTGACGTATGGCTGGCCGGTGGTCATGAATTTCAGGAAGGAGCGGTTGATGGCGCGGCATTCATTCTCCAGTACTCCACAGAAGGTCGCAATTCCGGCCTGTTGCAGAGCCCTTAAACCTCCACCGTTGACCCGGGGATTCGGGTCGCTCATGCCGGCTGTAACCCGTTTGACACCGGCCCGGATCAGAGCCTCGCTGCAGGGGGGGGTCTTCCCGGTATGGCTGCAGGGCTCCAGTGTTACATAGACATCAGCTCCTCGCGCTTCATTGCCGGCCATTTCCAGGGCATGAATTTCGGCATGGTGCCCACCTGCCCGTTTATGCCATCCCTCTCCGATAATCACGCCATTCTTTACAATCACGCATCCGACCGCCGGATTCGGATATGTTTTGCCACGTCCTTTTTTTGCCAGCATCAGGGCGCGCTTCATATATTTGGTGTCGATGGACATAAAAACCCAATTTTGAATTATGGATTTTGAATTATGGGTTTAAATTCTACATTTAAAATCCAAAATTCAACATTATTTCTTGAGCAGTTCCTGCAGCTCCTGCATAAACTCGCTGATGTCGCGGAATGAGCGGTAGACCGAGGCAAAGCGGACATAGGCAACCTCATCCATGCCGTGCAGCTCCTTCATGACCCACTCGCCGATGGCTGTCGTTGAAATCTCCCGCTCGGTAGACTCCTGCAGCCGCGTCTCAAGACGGTCAACCAACGCTTCGATATCCGTTTTGGAGATGGGCCGCTTTTCGCAGGCCTTGGCGATCCCGTTGATAATCTTTATCCGGTCGAACGGCTCGCGACGGCCGTCCTTCTTGCAGACCTGCGGGAGCATTTCTTCGATCCGCTCGAATGTGGTGAAACGTCTGCTGCACTGCTCGCACTCGCGGCGACGCCTTATGGCGGCTCCGCCCTTGTCTGGCCGCGAGTCTACGACCTTGCTGTCAAGATTGTTGCAGAAAGGACATTTCACGCTGCGTGCTCCGAGTCTTCAGGGTTAAACTGACAAATTCTGATACCGGTTTCTGCGAGCATTTCACGTGCCAGATCATCCGCATATCCCTCGGCATAAACAACGGTTGAGATACCGGCGTTGATCAACATCTTGGTGCAGATAATACAGGGCATAGTGGTGCAATAGAGGGTCGAACCGTCGATGTTGATGCCGTGGCGGGCGGCCTGGATTATGGCGTTCTGCTCAGCATGCAGGCCGCGGCAAAGTTCATGGCGTTCGCCGGAGGGAACTTTGAGGCGCTCCCGCAGGCAGCCGACAACGTCGCAGTGGCTTATACCAGATGGAACGCCATTATAACCTGTGGCCAGAATGTTGCGCTCTTTAACAAGAATCGCGCCGACCTGACGTCTCAGGCAGGTGGAGCGGGTTGCTACAAGGCGGGTGATGTCCATGAAGTACTGATCCCATGATGGGCGTTGCATATACAGGGTGCTTCCTTCCTTTTATACAGTCTATCGGTAAAGTACCTTACTCTGCCGGTCAGGTCAATATTGTTACCATTTTTTCAATATAATTTTCTGCGGCACTGATGTAAATCTGCTGGTAACGCTCTGTGGGGTTGATTTAAAGAGGCGCAACTACATCTGTAGTCACTAGGAGGATTTCAGCCCTGCCCGCACATCAGTACGTGACAAAAAAACTTTTGATGATATAGTGTCCACCAATAATAATTCCTATGGAGCTTTCTCATGAAATCAACTGTCGTCCTGTTTTCAGTTTTGTTCCTGTGCATTATCGCTGCCGTTTCCGGAGCAGCTTCCACAGCGCTTCCCAAGGGGTATACCTCCTGGAAAAAAAGCGACCGCAAAGTCGTTACCGATAAAAATTCGCTCTTTTACGGCATTCACTACATATATGCCGACAAAAAGGCTCAGATAGGTTATCTGTCCGTTAACAGGTTTGCCGAGGGGAGCCGTATTGTGGTCGAGTCATATACTATCAAGGGCAACCCTGCCATTGACGGCCCCAAGAATATGATAGTACTGATGAAAAAGGATAAACGCCAGACTGCAACCGGGGGGTGGCTTTTCGCCGGCTTTGGTGTCGATGGCAAACCAAGTGGGCTCGATCCGGTCACTACCTGTTTTGGCTGTCATAAGAAGGATGCCGCGCAGAAGGACTATGTAATCTCCACAAAGAAAGATTTCAGATTTTAAAAATGGCGAAATCGGGCACTGCGTCTGAATTGTATCTGTTTGGGTTTGGATAAGGAAATTCGCAGTTTATTACCGTACTTAGTTTCTGCCTCTGTACTCCTGTTCACACCTTGACACCCCTTTGCTTTTGCGGTAGCTTGTCACGTCCTACCACAGGGCGCCTGACGTTGTCGTCATCACTCCCGTTATTGAAAAAGGTTCTCCGGCATGAAAATTACAGCGGTTATCCCTGCCCGTTACGCATCAACACGTTTTCCCGGCAAGGCCCTGGCGGAAATTGACGGCCGTCCGATGATCCAGCATGTCTATGAGCGTACAGCTCAGTCAAAGCTCGTCAGTCGAGTTATTGTTGCTACTGACGACCTTCGCATTGCTGATGCGGTTACACTGATCGGTGGGGAGGCGGTCATGACCTCCACCAGTCATGAAACCGGCACCGACCGTCTGGCAGAAGTCGCCGCAGGGCTTGATGCTGATATAATCGTCAATGTTCAGGGTGATGAGCCGCTGATTGACCCGGCAATGATTGATCTGGCACTGCAGCCTTTTCTTGAAGAGCCTGATTTGCTGATGGGGACCGTCAAGACACGCATCAAATGCCTGCATGATTTTCTTTCTCCAAATGTTGTCAAAGTCGTTACCGATAACCAAAGCAATGCCCTTTATTTTTCCCGTTCTCCGCTCCCATTTTTTCGCGATAAATGGAAGGATCTGAAGGATGAATCATTCTGCAGCGGCAAACTGCTCTGCTACAAGCATGTTGGCCTTTATGTCTATCGCCGTGATTTTTTGCTGAAATTTGCCGCCATGCCGGCGACATTTCTCGAAATATCCGAGAAGCTGGAACAACTGCGAGCTATTGAAAATGGTGTCACAATACGGGTGATTGAGTCCGATTTCGAATCGATTGGGGTCGATACCCCGGATGATTTGCTTAAAGCGCAGGAACAGTATCGAAAGCTAAATAAATAGAACTTTAATTGTATTGATTGATATTCAGGAGCCGATACCATGAAAACCAAATTTGTATTTATAACCGGCGGCGTTGTTTCATCGATCGGCAAGGGACTGGCGGCCGCTTCGCTGGGGGCGTTGCTGGAGGCGCGCGGTTTGCGGGTAACGATGCAGAAGCTTGACCCATACATCAATGTCGACCCCGGCACCATGTCACCGTTTCAACATGGTGAGGTCTTTGTTACCGATGATGGGGCCGAAACGGACCTTGACCTGGGGCATTATGAGCGCTTTACGAATGCCGTCCTTTCCAAAAAGAGCAATTTTACGACCGGACAGGTTTATTTCTCCGTAATAACCAAGGAACGTCGTGGTGATTATCTGGGGGGCACGGTTCAGGTTATTCCGCATATTACCGACGAGATCAAGCTCAAGATCATCGAAAACGCCAAAGGTGCTGATGTGGCGATTGTCGAAGTAGGGGGAACGGTTGGCGACATAGAATCGCTGCCATTTTTGGAAGCTATCCGCCAGTTCCGCTTCGATCGTGGACAGGGGAACACGCTTTATGTTCATGTTACGCTGGTGCCATACATCCGTACTGCCGGCGAGTTGAAGACCAAGCCTACCCAGCATTCGGTCATGGAACTGCGCAAGATCGGCATCCAGCCTGACATTCTGCTCTGCCGTTGCGAGCGTGATCTGCCTGAAGATATGAAGAAGAAGATCGCTCTGTTCTGTAATGTGGGGGAAAACGACGTAATCCCGAATGTCGATTCCGAACATATTTATGCCGTGCCGCAGGCTCTTAATAAGGAGCGTCTGGATGACCAGGTTGTCGAAAAGCTCAACATCTGGACCAAGGCACCCGATCTGACCAAATGGCAGGATGTTGTCGAAAAACTCCGTCACCCCAGCAACGGGGAAGTACGCATTGCGATTGTCGGAAAGTACGTCGATCTGACGGAATCATACAAGTCACTGGCTGAGGCGCTGACCCATGGTGGTATCGGCAACGACTGCCGGGTCTCATTGAAATATCTGGATGCTGAAAAGATTGAACGTGACGGCACTGAAGGGCATTTTGATGATGTGGACGGGATTCTTGTTCCCGGCGGTTTTGGCGAGCGCGGCACGGAAGGAAAAGTCATGGCAATCGAATATGCACGTACGCGGAAGGTCCCCTTCTTCGGGATCTGCCTCGGGATGCAGATGGCCGTGGTAGAGTTCGCCCGCAATGTTTGCGGCATCTCGGAAGCCTGTTCGAGTGAATTCCGTACGGAAGGTGGCGAGCCGCTGATCCATCTTATGGAGGAACAGAAAGCGGTAAGCAGAAAAGGTGGTACCATGCGCCTGGGGGCCTTCCCCTGTTCCATCACGAAGGGAACGTTTGCCTATTCCGCCTACAATCTGACTGAAATTATGGAACGTCACCGTCACCGTTACGAGTTTAATAACGCCTACCGTGATCTGCTGACTAAAAAAGGGCTTGTCCTTTCCGGAATATATAAGGATAAAGACCTGGTTGAAGTGATCGAAATTGCAGATCATCCCTGGTTCCTTGCGTGTCAGTTCCACCCCGAGTTCAAGTCCAAACCGCTGGTTCCGCATCCGCTGTTCAGAGCTTTTATTGCTGCAGCATTGATGCAGAGAGACAAGGAGTAGACCATGACTCGTGAAATTATATCCGGAAATGTGGTGATTGGGGGCAATCGTCCACTAGTCCTGATCGCCGGACCATGCGTGATCGAGAACGAGGCAGCAACTATGCGGCATGCCGAACGGTTGATGGCGATTTGCAATGGTCTTTCAATTCCGCTCATATTCAAGGCATCCTACGACAAGGCAAACCGCACTTCGATCAATGCCTACCGCGGGCCAGGCCTGAAAGAGGGACTCGCCATTTTACGCAAGGTCAAGGAATCGCTCGGCGTTCCGGTGATTTCTGATATTCACTCCATTGAACAGATTTCGCCGGCGGCGGATGTGCTGGATATCCTGCAGATCCCGGCTTTTCTCTGCCGTCAGACCGATCTTCTGGTTGCTGCAGCAAAGAGCGGGAGGATTATCAACGTCAAAAAAGGCCAGTTTCTGGCCCCCTGGGATATGAAAAACGTTGCCGGAAAGATCTCTGCAAGCGGCAACGAGAACATCATCCTTACGGAGCGCGGCGCCTCTTTCGGCTATAACAATCTTGTCGTGGATATGCGCAGCTTTCCGGTCATGCGCTCCACCGGTTATCCGGTGGTGTTTGACGCGACTCACAGTGTGCAACTCCCCGGAGGTCAGGGGGACAGCTCAGGCGGCCAGCGCGAGTTTGTGGAGTATCTGTCACGGGCGGCAGTTGCCACAGGGATTGACGGCATCTTTATGGAGGTGCATGAAGACCCTGACAAGGCGCTCTGTGATGGTCCTAACTCGATCCCGCTGAACGAGCTCCCAGGACTGTTGAAAACTTTGAAATCACTGGACACTATCATTAAACAGAGGCCATCGGTATGACAGCTATTGATGAGGCGCGCCGGGTAATCCGGGTTGAGGCGCAGGCCCTGTCTGTCATGGCTGAACGCATTGACGGTTCGTTCGAGCGGGCAATAGACTTGATATTGGGCAGTTCAGGGCGGGTGATTGTCAGCGGGATGGGCAAATCCGGCCTGGTTGGGCAGAAAATCGCCTCCACCATGGCTTCTACAGGTACTCCGGCTTTTTTTCTGCATCCTGCAGAAGGAATACACGGTGATCTGGGAATGATCATGAAGGGTGATGTCGTGATTGCCATTTCAAACAGTGGCGAAACCGAGGAAATCCTGAGAATACTCCCGTCAGTCAAGCGTCTGGGAGCGCGTCTGGTTGCCATGAGCGGCAATCCGGCATCAAACCTGGCCCGCACAAGCGACGTTTTTCTCGATGTATCAGTCCTGGAGGAGGCATGCCCTCTCGGGCTTGCTCCGACAGCGTCGACAACTGCCGCGCTGGCAATGGGGGATGCGCTGGCTGTGGCACTACTGGTTAAACGGGGTTTCAAGGCAGAAGATTTCGCAATATTCCACCCGGGTGGGGCGCTGGGTAAAAAGCTGATTCTCAGGGTTGAAGATCTGATGCACTCCGGTGGAGATATTCCACTGGTGAAGGAAGAAACGCTGATGAAAGAGGCCCTGTTTGTGATTACCGCCAAGGGACTCGGAGTAACCGGTGTCTGTGATGCAAGCGGCGCTCTGAAAGGTGTTATTACGGACGGGGACCTGCGCCGGTCGCTGGAGAAGGGTTTTGATATTCTCAATAGGCGTGCTTCGGAAATCATGAAACAAGGGCCACTGCGTATCAGGAGGTCAGAACTTGCTGCCGCTGCTCTGCAGATCATGGAGCAACGCGCCATTACTTCTCTGTTTGTTTTTGAAAACGATCAGAGTCCTGCTCCTTGCGGTATTATCCATCTGCATGACATTCTCAAGTCCGGGATTGCCTGATGAGTGACAGACTTTCGGATATACGCCTGTTGCTGCTTGATGTAGATGGCGTTATGACCGATGGGGGCATTGTTTATGATGTCAACGGAGTTGAAACCAAAGTATTCAATGTCAAGGATGGGCATGGCATTAAAATGCTTCAGCGGCATGGCATTGAGGTCGGCATCATCACCGGTCGCACCTCTCCGGTTGTTGATCTCAGGGCCAGAGAGCTCGGGATTGAACTGGTTTATCAGGGGGCACTTAAAAAACTAGACAGCTACCTTGATGTGAAACAGAGAACCGGGCTTGGTGATAGTCAGATTGCCTATATGGGAGATGATGTCATTGATGTTCCGGTCATGCATCGCGTAATTTTTGCTGCGTCTCCTGCCGATGGGGTTATCGAAGCCCGCAATGCAGCTCACTATGTGACATCACTTGCCGGCGGGCGAGGGGCTGTTCGTGAAGTATGTGATCTGATTCTCAAGGGGCGCGGCCTCTGGGATGAGGTCGCAGCCCGTTATGAGTTATAGATTATTAGCGTCCGCCAGCTGACTCTGATAAGCAGAGCAACCGACGGATACAATCTTTGTGCCAAAAGCATCAATCCTGCCACGTTATGCTGGACAGTTGCACTCCTCAATGCTATAGTTCCTACCTATTATGATATCGCCAGTTTATATCAAGCCTTTGCTGGCACTTCTTGTGATGGCGGCGATTATTGGTATCGCGGCCGCAGTTTATCGGAATGGTTCTCATGAATCAGCACCGGCCCGGTCGGTCAATCAGCAGCTTCCCCACAATATTGATGTTGCCCTGAAAAAGGCCCGATTCTCAGAAATTCAGGATGGTCTTGTTGTATGGGAGCTCGTTGCAGAACGGGTTGACTACGATAAGAGCGGAGATATGGCTTATCTCTCAGATATCCGTATGGAGTTCCAGCGAACACATTCACACGGAGTGGTGACAGTTACAGCGGACAGTGGAGATTATTCCAATTCTGCAAAAAACGTCCGCCTTAACGGTCATGTACACATTGAAACTGAGGATGGAGCGAGCTTTAAAACAAATTCTATTACATATGCGGGCGCGACTCATAAATTTACAACTAGCGATCCGGTGGCCTTCAGACAGCAAAGACTGCAGCTTACAGCGGTTGGAATGGATATGGGAGTCAATAGTCAGCGTGCCCGTTTCTTTTCTTCGATTAATGCTACAATTGTCCCGAATTAGGCAGTCAGGTAATTCGTCGTTTTTTTGGATTTTTTATTGATTATTTTCTTATAGGTTTCTGTTTACCGGTTGACATCTGATACTGTTACCTGGACTTTAGTTATAGGTTTATAAGATGAGAATACAACAATTTTTTATGGTATTGGTCTGCATGTGGTGCCTCTTTCCGGTGTCCGAGGCTCCTGCTGCACCTGCGGTCCGCAAGGATCGTTCAAAGCTGCCGATTACTATTAAATCCAACGATATGACCGCCGACAATAAAGGAAAAACTGCGGTTTTTTCCGGAAAGGTTGTTGCAAAACAGGGGGATATAACCATATTCTCCGATAAGCTTGTCGTGAGCTATGCGGATAAAAGCAAAGAGGTTGAAAAGGTTGAAGCTCTGGGAAATGTCAGGATTATCCAGCAGAACAGAACCGGTTTTGCTGATAAGGCGGTTTATGACAGCCGCAATGGGCATATTGTTTTGACCGGGACTCCCCGTGTTGTGCAAGGAACTGACAGTATCAGCGGAAAAGTTATTACCTATTACGTCGATGATGACAAGAGTGATGTATCCAGCGGCGGCGATCCGAAAGCTCGTGTCGAAGCGGTTATCAATCCGCCAGCAAGGAAGAACGATGCCGGAAGTCGCTGACGTATCCAGGCTCTGGACAAAATCTCTCAAGAAAAATTACGGCAGCCGTCAGGTAGTCTGTGGTGTGGATATTTCGATCACATCCGGTTCGGTTATAGGACTTCTTGGGCCAAACGGTGCCGGTAAAACAACGACCTTTTACATGGTGGTCGGACTGGCGCAGCCGGACGGTGGCCAGGTCTTTCTGGGTGACGAGGAGATAACGGCTCTCCCTATGTACCTGCGGGCCCGCCGTGGCATTAGCTATCTTCCTCAGGAAGCATCGGTTTTCCGCAAGCTGTCTGTGGCAGATAATTTGATGGCAATTATTGAAACAGTAGAACATGACAAGCGACTTCGTCGACAGAGGATGGAACAGTTGCTGGAGGAATTTTCCATTTCTCACATTGCAGCATCAAAGGGATATGCGCTTTCTGGCGGTGAACGGCGCCGGGTTGAAATTGCCAGGGCACTGATAACAAACCCTTTATTCATCCTGCTGGATGAGCCGTTCGCTGGAATTGACCCGATTGCTGTTGCCGATATTCAGGGGCTGATTATTTCTCTCAAAAACAAAAACATTGGTGTATTGATCTCGGATCACAACGTCCGCGAAACGTTGGGAGTCTGTGATTCCGCATATATTATGAACAGTGGTGTTGTTCTGGAACACGGTACTCCGGATGAGATTGCTGTGAGTAAAAAAGCTCAGGAAATTTATCTGGGTAAGGACTTTCGTCTCTAGTTTGCACTGATTGATAGTGCATGATTTCACTCCTGTCGGGTATGAGGTTAAATTTTCATGGCAATGGAGATGCGTCAACAACTGAAAATGTCCCAGCAGCTGGTGATGACTCCCCAACTGCAACAGGCTATCAAACTGCTTCAGTTGACACGTATGGAACTTCAGGATCTGGTGCTACAGGAACTGGAGGAGAACCCGCTTCTGGAAGAATCCACTGAACTGGAAGAAATCCGTGTACCGGATACACTTGAAGTGGCGGAGCAGGAATTTGAACCATCGCAGGATAGTGTGGATTTTCATGAGGTGGAAACTGGAGAGGAAACCCTGCGCGACTGGGACAGTTATCTCGATGGCTACAACTACAGTTCCGGAGAGCAGCAGTACGGCGGAGATGATGAACGCCCTTCCTTTGAAAACCTTTTGACGCGTAAAGGTACCTTGATCGATCACCTGTTATGGCAGCTCCATATGGGACAGTATTCTGAAATGGATGTTCGTGTCGGTGAGGTGATTATCGGCAATATTGACGAGTCGGGTTATCTTCGGGCCTCCCTTCAGGAAATTGCTGCTGCAAGTGCTGCGACGGAAGAGGATGTCGAGGATGTGCTTGAATGTATTCAGGAATTTGATCCACCAGGAGTTGCGGCCCGAGATCTGCGTGAGTGTCTGCTTATCCAGGCCAGGAATATGGGTTTGAAGGGCAGTGTTGTCGAAGGTATCCTGCAGAATCATCTTGGTGATCTGGAAAAACGGAATTATAAACTGATTGCCCGATCATTAAAGGTTGATATGAATCAGGTGCTGGCCGCTTCCAGGATTATTTCAGAATTCGATCCGCGTCCCGGATCGTCATTTAGTACCGATGATGTGCATTACATATCTCCCGACATTTTTGTGCATAAAGTGGGGAACGATTATGTTGTAATGCTGAATGAGGAGGGGTTGCCCAATCTTAAAGTCAGCACCCAGTATGCAGCTGTTCGTGGAAATGGTACAATTGATTCACAGGCTGAGCATTATATCAATGATAAAATGCGTTCAGCGGTCTGGTTGATCAAAAGTATTCAGCAGCGCCAGCGGACCATATATAAAGTTGCAAAAAGCATAATACATTTTCAACGCGAATATTTTGATAAGGGTATAGAGTATCTGCGTCCATTGGTATTGAGGGATATTGCAGAAGATATAGGCATGCATGAATCAACGATCAGCCGGGTCACCACCAATAAATATATGCAGACGCCTCAGGGATTACTGGAGCTGAAATACTTTTTTAACAGCGGCCTTTCGACCAGCGAGGGGGATTTCGTTGCATCTGAAAGCGTGAAAAACAGAATTAAAGAGATAATCGAAAAGGAAAATCCTAAAAAACCGCTTTCCGATCAGAAAATTGCCGAGTTGCTTACGGGGCAGACGGTGAATATAGCCCGCCGTACGGTAACCAAATATCGCGAGATGCTCAATTATGGATCATCTTCTGAACGTAAACGACATTTTTGACGATCTGCTGTCCGGGCAGTCGTCTATTTCACAGCACCAACCACACAGGAGGTTTCTATGCAGGTAGCGATGACATTCAGGCACATGGAACAGAGCGAAGCTCTCAAAGCATATGCTGAAGAAAAACTCGAGAGGGTAAGGAAGTATATTGATGATCCAATCAATGTGCAGGTTTACTTTTCCGTAGAAAAAAAGATTCGCCACGTAGTCGAGATAGTTATTAATTCAAGGGGAATTAGTACCAAGGCTTCCGATACCACTCACGACATGTATGCCGCTATAGACGCTGTCATCGACAAGATTGAACGTCAGCTTGTTCGCTACAAGGAAAAAATTAAAGCCCATAAACCGAATGGGGATGAACATGGTCGTCAGATTTCTAAAAAGATTTTTGAAGCTGAAAGTCTTGAAGGCGGTACCGAGTCGGTAGTTATCAGAACAACTACTGAGACCGTCAAGCCAATGTCGGTAGAAGAAGCTGTTATGCAGATGGACCTTCTCCATAAAGATTTTATTGTGTTCACCGATGCCGACAGCAGTGAAATCAATGTCATGTATCGTCGTAAAGATGGAAATATCGGCTTGATTGAGCCGCAACGGGCGTAGATACCCCAAGCCGCCATGGACGCTATTTCTTCTCTTTCGATACAGGATCTGCTGACTGAAAATGAGTATGGTCTCGGTTTGTCACTTCTGGCCGGCAAACAGGGACTTACCAATCGTGTATCCAGCCCTCGTATTCAAAAACCCGGTCTGGCGCTTGCCGGTTACTCCGAGCACCTGCATCCGGAGAGGTTGCAGGTGCTCGGCAACACTGAAATTTCCTACATTCAGCAGGTTGATAGCCGTGTAGCTGCAGACAACCTCGCTGCTCTCTGCAGTTTCCCCATATCCTGTTTCATCGTTACGAAGAACCTGCGCCCACCGCAGCTCCTGCTTGATCTGGCAGAAGCTCGCTCTATCCCTGTGCTTGCAACCGCTCATCAATCATCAACCTTTATATCACTGATAACCAAATTTCTTGAAGAACGGTTGTTGCCGACGACCAATCTCCACGGCGTACTGATGGATGTGCTGGGAGTCGGGGTTCTCATCTCCGGGAAAAGCGGCATCGGCAAGAGTGAATGTGCCCTCGATCTTGTGATACGTGGTCACCGTCTTGTTGCTGACGACATGGTATTCATAAAGAAGAAGATGCCTGCGGTACTGGTCGGACAGGCTGATGAGTCTCTTCAGTATCTGATGGAGATTCGTGGACTTGGTATTATCAATATCAAGGATCTTTACGGCGTATCGGCGATCCGTGATAAAAAAATTGTAGATATTCTGCTTGAGTTGGTGGAGTGGGATGAATCGTATGAATATGATAGGCTTGGAGTAGATGACCGTACCGTGACAATTTTAGGTATAGAGATACCGCACATAATTATTCCGGTAAGACCCGGGCGCAATCTTGGCTCAATTATTGAAGTAGCTGCTCGTAATAATCTGCTTAAAGGGATGGGGTATCATTCGGCCCGCGATTTTCAGGAGCGGCTTCTGGCGCGTATCGAAGCAAGACCCATCGGCGATGAGGTAGAGTAGGCGATGCGTATAATTGTCATCACCGGTGTGTCCGGTTCTGGGAAATCCACGGCAGTCAGAGCCCTGGAAGATGAAGGCTACTACTGCATCGATAATCTGCCGGTCCGCCTGTTTAAGCCTTTTGTCGATTTGATCGGCAAATCGGATGACGCCTTAAAAGGGATCGTACTTGTTACTGATATCCGGGGGCGCGAATTTTTCAAAGGGTATGAAAGTGCTTTCCACAGGATGTCCGGCGCCGGGCACACGGTTGAAATATTCTTCTTTGATGCTATGGACGACATCCTGCTGCGGCGCTTTTCTGAAACGCGGCGGCGCCACCCTGTTGATGACCAGTGCACAATTGCTGAAGGAATCCGTATTGAACGGGACCGCCTGAGCAGTTTGCGACAGATAGCGACCAGAATAATCGACACATCGGAATTTACGGTACACCAGCTTAAGGATTTCATCCTGAGAATTGTCAGAGGTGAGGAGAAGGAAAATCAGCTGGTAGTTGAAGTTCAGTCCTTTGGGTTCAAATACGGTGTACCGCTTGAGTCAAGCATTGTTATGGATGTTCGCTTTCTTCCGAACCCGTTTTTTGTGCCGGAACTGAAAAACGGCTCGGGTCTTGATGACAAGGTTCGTGACTATGTGCTTGATAACGTTGTTGCTGCAAAATTTCTCGATTACTTTTTCCCGCTTCTGGATACGCTGTTGCCAGCATATTGTCAGGAGGGGAAGTCATATTTAACAATCTCGATCGGCTGTACCGGCGGTCGCCATCGCTCGGTTGCCGTAGCAGAGGCCACCGTAATGCACTTACAGGAAATGTGGCCCTCAGTGAAAATTATTCACAGGGATATTGAAAAGGGGCTTAAATGATAGGATTAGTACTCGTTACCCACGCCGGTCTGGCAAGGGCTCTCAAAGCGTCGGCAGAGATGATTGTGGGGGCCATTGACGGCTGTGTTACCGTAGAAGTTGCTCCCGATGAACCAGCTGATAATATCATGGCCCGGGTAGTGGCTGCAGTTGAATCAGTAAAGTCGGACGGCGCTATTATCATGACTGATCTGTTTGGCGGTACACCCTCTAATATGGCGATGTCATTTTTAAAAGAGGGGTGCATTGAAGTTGTTACCGGGGTTAATCTGCCGATGCTGATTGAGTTCTGCTCACGCCGTGAACTGATGCAAGTTACCGAACTTGCTGCTGATTTGCATCAAGCCGGTCGCGAAGGGATAATCGTAGCCGGAGAATTGTTGAAGTGAACAGTCTGAACCTCCCCCCTGGCCCCTGTCTGATCAGGAGGGGTGGTGGGAGAGCTTAAATGCAAGGAAATCTGATATATGCTTCAGAAAGATTTATTGATCATAAATAAACTCGGATTGCACGCTCGTGCATCAGCACTCTTTGTGAAAACATCCAGTCGGTTCAGTTCCGATATCAAACTGGCCCGCGAAGGGGTGGAAGTCAACGGTAAAAGCATAATGGGTATTATGATGCTGGCTGCTTCAAAGGGTTCTTCTGTTCGTCTGACGGTTGATGGCGTAGACGAATCCGAAGCTTTCGAGACCATTAGCGAACTGATAGCTAATGGCTTTGGTGAAGAGTGATATGCGGACCTTCTCCGGAATCGCGGCTTCGCCCGGGATTGCAATGGGAAGGTTGTGTGTTATTGACCGCAGCCGGGCGGTAGTATCAGAGCATCAGATTTCCTCCGAAGCGGTGAGCCATGAAACAGCACGTTTAGTTCAGGCTATTGAAAATACCCGCGTTGAACTTGAAACCCTTAAATCCCGCCTTGTAGGAATAACTGGCGAGGCCCACCTGTTCTTTATCGAAACCCACTTGATGATACTGTCTGATGAGCGTCTGGTAGCTGAAACGTCAGAAATTATCAGAACCGGCATGGTTAATGCCGAAGGGGCCTTGCGCCGGGCCATGCACCGCTACCGTGAAACTTTTGCCGGCATTGAGGATCCTTATCTCCGTGAACGCATCAGCGACGTAGAGACGGTCATTGAGCGGGTACTGCACAGCATGAGCGGTGGAACGGTCGAACCGCTTCCCGAGCAGGATGGCAAGATAATCATAGCGGCACACGACTTTTCTCCCGCGGACATGCTCCAGGTCAATCGCAATAATGTTCTTGCCATCATAACCGAGATTGGGGGCCAAACCTCGCATACGGCCATACTTGCACGCGCCCTTGATATGCCCGCTGTTATGGGTGTTGAGGGGATAACAGATTTTCTGCTTGATGGTGCCACCGTCATTGTCGACGGCCTGTCCGGTGCAGTTATTGTTGAACCGGATCAGGAAACATTTCAGTCATTGCTTCGTCGTAAACAGCACTATGAATATGTTCAATGTGAGCTTCTGAAAACCGTGTACCTGCCGGCTGTTACGCTTGATGGGCATGCTATGTCCCTGCGTGGAAACGTCGAGATTCCGGAAGAGGGCGCCTCTGTTCTAGGGCACGGTGGGAGCGGCGTCGGTTTGTACCGTACCGAGATGCTCTTTATGAACCGTACCTGTATGCCGGATGAAGAAGAACAGTTGATGATATATCGAACGATGCAGCAGGCCGTTGCACCACATCCTCTCACCATCCGGACGCTTGATGCCGGCGGTGATAAACTGCTTGAGGGAATGGGCCAGAACGCCGAGGTCAATCCGGCCCTGGGGGTGCGGGCGATCCGCCTGTCATTGAGCATGCCTGATGAATTTAAAAAACAGCTGCGGGCAATTTTACGGGTCAGCGCTGACGGGCCTGTCCAAATCATGTTCCCGATGATTTCCGGAATTGAGGAAGTCCGCAGGGCAAAAGCGCTGCTCGAAGAAGCCAAACAGGAATTGACCGCCTCTGGTGCCGCTTTTGATGGCAATATCAAGGTCGGTGTGATGATTGAAATACCGGCGGCATTCATCCTGGCGGATCTTCTGGCACATGAAGTTGATTTTTTTAGCGTGGGGACCAACGATCTTATTCAATACACACTGGCAATAGATCGAAGCAACGAACAGCTGTCACATATGTATCAGCCGCTTCATCCCGCGGTCTTGAGGTCACTGCGCCGGGTTGTCCAGGCCGCTCACAGCGCTGGAATTCCCGCATGTCTCTGTGGCGAAATGGCCGGTGATCCTCTCTACCTGCCTGTTCTGCTCGGGCTTGGTTTTGATGAGCTTTCTATGGGAGCCGGGTCAATCCTGCGGGTTAAACAGATTCTTCGTCGCTGCACGCTGGAGCGTGCCGCCAGAATAGCTGAAGGATGCTTTGCCTTTTCAACCGCAGCTGAAGTAGAAATGTATCTCAAGTCCCAAATTACCTTTGATATAGCCGAAAGTATTGACTGATGACACCTTCCCTGTACTATGCTGTTTTAGCATTCGTTTTTGGTATGATTGTCGGATCTTTTTTGAATGTCTGCATTTGCCGCCTGCCAAAAGATGAATCAATCGTGTCTCCGCCTTCGCACTGTCCGGTCTGTTCCTATCAGATCCGCTGGTATGACAATATTCCGCTGTTGAGCTATCTGTTCCTCAAGGGAAAATGCCGTGGCTGCGGTACCCGTATCTCCATTCAGTACCCGTTGGTCGAACTGTTAAACGGGCTGTTGACGATGTTTCTTTTTCTCCGTTTTGGGCCGACACTTGCGTTTGCAACCCTGTTCCTGCTCTGTTGTGCACTGGTCGTGATCACCTTTATCGACATCGAACACCAGATTATTCCTGACGAGATATCTCTGCCCGGCATTGTTGTCGGATTTATCCTGTCTTTTTTTATTCCGGGTCACTCCTGGTTGAATTCACTGCTTGGAATCCTGCTCGGCGGGGGGAGTCTGCTGCTGGTTGCCTACGCGTATCAGCGTCTTACCGGCAAAGAGGGTATGGGGGGCGGTGATATCAAACTGTTGGCCATGATGGGAGCTTTTCTGGGGTGGAAGTCTGTCCCCTTTATTATCTTTGCCAGTTCATTGGTCGGGTCACTGGTCGGTGTTTCCATCATGCTGGTTCAGAAAAAAAATTCAAAACTGGCGATCCCGTTTGGCCCTTACCTTGCTCTCGGAGCGCTGCTTTATATTTTCTACGGAAACGCGCTCATCCGGTGGTATCTGGGGCTGAGTGGCTTTAATCAGGGGTAGCCATGACCAACTACCGCCCCAGTCTGACCGTTTCAATCCTGGCCTTTCTGGGGTTACTGCTTGTATTGGCCTGGCTTCTCTTCAGTCTGCTGGCGTTTAAAACAGCCGCCAACGATCTTTACGCGCAAAAAAGCGAACATGCCCGTACGCTTCTTAATGTTTTTGTAAGTCTGCTTCCCGATTCAATCCCGACCTATCCTGAAGGGTTCATTCCCCCGGATTCACAAGCATCCAGATATATTCAAAAACTTTCCGAAGAGTCGACTTTCAGCCGAATGACCCTGCTCGATAAAAACGGTGCGGTCATCTTCACTGCCGGCCGGGAGGGGAGTGATGTCTATGCTCCGTTTCAGGGCCTTTCAAAAACTGCAGAAGGCAGTTACATTTGCCCGGACGGAAATGGCGTAGTCAATCTCATCACAGTTAAACGCGGCGTTGAAACCGTAGGAAAAGCCGGCCTGCTGCTCTCACTGGCTCCGGCAAAGGCCCGCATCAATAGATCACGGCAGATGCTGGACACCTATTTTATTCTGGATTTTATTTTATTGCTTGGATTGGGTTCTTTTGTTCTGTCGCGGATTGTTGTCAATCCCATTAATCGCCTGCTGACCGCAACGGAAAAAATTACCGGAGGGCAGTACGGCCAACGGCTCAATGTGACCGGGAGTGCCGAGCTTGCGCGACTGGCTGTTGCCTTTAACGAAATGTCCCTGGAGCTGCTCGCCAAAGATCACCAGGTGACCGAACAGATGGCCTCTCTTGAAAAGGCAAACAGTGACCTGTATCTGGCCCGTGAAGAAACAATCCATACCGAAAAAATGGCCTCAATCGGTCTGCTGGCGGCAGGTATGGCGCATGAAATCGGTACGCCGCTCGCATCGATCATGGGATATGCCGAACTCTCTGCAGGCGAGCAGCCGGATAACGCTGCCATTCAGGATTATGCCCGGCGTATTACAGAAGCCTGTTCAAGGATCGACCGGATTGTCAGAGGGTTACTTGATTATTCCCGCCCACGAACGCCCGGCGAAGAGAATACCGACGTCCGCGACGTTCTCTGCTCAACAGTTGACCTTATGACGCAGCAGGGTGTTTTTAAAAAAATGAATCTCAGTACTGAAATAGATGAAGGTCTACTGCCTGCAGGGTGCGATCAGTATCAACTGCAACAGGTGATTTTCAACCTGCTCCTCAACAGCCGCGACGCGACTCCTGACGGCGGGACCGTAACGGTCAGAGCCGGAGGGACAGGAGCTCATATCCGCCTGGATGTCATAGACAGCGGCACAGGCATATCTGATGAGTCGATGAAGCATATCTTCGATCCTTTCTTCACCACCAAACCGCCAGGCAAGGGAACCGGCCTGGGGCTGGCCATTTCCGCACGTATCGTTGAGGGCTTCGGCGGGCGCATCACAGCCGTCAGCAAAGTCGGTGAAGGGAGCTGTTTCACTGTATGGCTGCCGCTGGCACGGATGGAAGGGGGGGTAAAAGCGTGAGCAGCTGCCGGCATATTCTGGTCATAGATGACGAAGAAAATATGCGCCACATGTTGTCACTAATGCTGTCTCGTCAGGGGTACAATATTGATCTTGCGGCAGATGGTGCAGAAGCGCTGAACCGTCTTTTGGATACCATCTATGACTATATTCTGTGCGATATCCGAATGCCGGAAATGGATGGTAAAACCTTTCTGATGAGGGCACTGCAACAGCGTGTAACTGCTCCAATCATCATGATGTCAGCCTACGGTACCGTCGAAACTGCAATAGAATGCATGAAAAAGGGAGCCTACGACTTCATCTCCAAGCCGTTCAAAAAAGATGAAATTGTCATGGTGCTCAAAAAAGCCGAGGAGAGGGAGCGACTGAAAGAGGAAAACAGCCAACTGAGGGAAGTTGTCGCCGGCCGGTTCTCATATGGTGGGATCCTCAGCCGTAATTCCCGGATGCAGGATATCTTCAGCCAAATCCGCAAGGTAGCCGATCTGAAAACGACAATACTTGTACTGGGTGAGTCCGGCACCGGAAAGGAGCTGGTCGCCCGCGCCCTTCATCAGAACGGTCGTCGGGGTCAGAAACCTTTTGTGGCGGTTAATTGCGGTGCGATCCCGGAAAACCTGCTTGAAAGTGAACTGTTCGGCCATGTCCGGGGTGCTTTTACCGATGCATCCAGTGACAAAGCCGGACTTTTTGAACAGGCTGATGGCGGCACCCTGTTTCTTGATGAAATCGGCGAGATGCCGCCAGCAGTGCAGGTGAAGCTGCTGCGGGTTCTTCAGGAAGGCGAAATCCGGAGGGTAGGGGGCAGTGTCCCCCAAAAGGTTGATGTCAGGGTTATTTCAGCCACATCACGGGATTTATCCGCGGATATTGGCACCGGCCGCTTTCGGGAAGATCTGTATTTCCGGCTGAATGTATTTTGCCTGCAGCTGCCGCCGCTGCGCGAACGTGTGGAGGATATTCCGTTGTTGGCGGAGCATTTTCTGAGCCACTACGGTAGTGGTATTGACAGCGGAGTATTACGCATGGAGCCTGATGCAATGCGCAGGCTGATGACACATCGCTGGCCCGGCAATGTTCGCGAGCTTGAAAATGCCGTTGAGCGTGCCTGCATCCTGTGCGAAGGTGGCCGCATAACCGCCGCATGCCTCCCGCCATCGGTCTGCCCGACTGATGAAAACTATACGGGTGAATCGGCCGGCGGTGAAAATCTCTCGATAAAAAAGGCCGAAGATGCCATCGAGCGCGAACTGATAAGGAAAGCGCTTGGCAAAACCGACGGCAATCGGACGCAAGCTGCAAAAATACTTGAAATAAGTCATCGTTCGCTGCTTTACAAAATCAAAGAATATGGCATAGAGTAGCGTATATCCAACCGAGGAAAGGAACACACATGTTGAAAGAACTCTGTATCGCTGTAGCAATAACCATTATCGTCGCCTCTTCTTCGTATGCAATGGCCAAAGAGGGGTGCGGTGGCGAGTGTGCATCATGCCACACGCTTACCCCCCAGGAAGCCACCGGTCTCTTGAAAAAAATCGGCGGAACCGTCACGGACGTAAGACAATCCCCAGCACGGGGTTTGTTTGAGCTGCTGGTCGAAAAAGATGGCCGCAAGGGTGTTCTCTACATGGATTACGGCAAGAAATACCTGATCCAGGGAGCCGTATTTGATCTGGAAAAGCTTGAGCAGGTTATTGCCTTCAAAGATGTACTTCCCCAGCCAAAACCGATAAAGCCTGTCGATGTCAAAACTATTCCTGTGGCAAATGCCATTGTTATGGGCAATCCCAAAGGTACCAAAAATCTTTATGTCTTTACCGACCCCGATTGTCCCTTCTGCCGAAAAGGGCATGCCGAACTGAAGAAGCTGGCAAAGATCGCCCCGGACGTGGCGATTCATATCATGCTCTTCCCGCTGCCGATGCATCCGGCCTCCTACGACAAGTCAAGAGCCGCACTTGAAACAAAGAGCCTCGACCTGCTGGACAAGGCCTTTGAAGGCAAAGAGGTTCCCAAGCCGACCAGGGAAAGCAGTAAAAAGGCGATTGACGAGATTGTTAAATTTGCCAATGCCAACGGCATTTCCGGTACCCCCACCATAGTTCTGCCGGACGGCACAATTCAGGTCGGAATGCCTGATGCAGAAACGATGAAGAAGATGCTCGAACGGAAATAGATTTGCTTTTAGCTGAAATCAGTGCCACATTCCAGCCCCTTGCTATGAAAAAATTGCATAGCAAGGGGCTTCTGTATGCAGGGATTACTATGTACAAATTGCATAGCTTCCCTAGTGCTGTGTAAAACTGTAACTATTCCCGGATGATATGGTCTGGCTGGCTGTGGCACTGATTTTGCTATGAATTGTTTTGCCGCCTGAAATGTATCAACTCTTTGAAAGAGTAGATCAACTTAAGATGAAACAAACATAGAGGTACTTATGAAGGATACAGCTGCTCTCACAAAACTCTTTTTGGTTTTCCTTGTTGCCCTGCTTGTTTCATCCTTTTCCCAACAGGCACATGCTGATTCGGGGAACTCCTATTGTGTCCAGCCGGCATTTACTACTGCAAACAGAACACCCAACCTGCTTATGATCATTGACAACTCCGCCAGTATGTTCGACATGGGGTACATGTCGGGGGCAACATCCACTTCGAGCGGCACGTGCACGCTACCAGTCGGAGCCTCCTGCTATGACAATAGCTATGATAATACCAAGGATTATGACGGGTATTTCAGCAAGCTCAACACGACGACCACCCCGATCTCGATTAGTTATCCCATATACCAGTATTCGGGGGGGAAATTCGTTGAGATCACTGCTTTGCCTACCGGCGGCACGTATCACACCAGTTATCTGGATGTGGCGATGACCGGCAACAGCAGTTTGACGCCGAGCACCAGGACTGTCACATCATTCGCTGCCAGCGGCAGGTTTCTGAACTGGCTCGCCTCCTCCAAGTTCGATATTGAAAAGAAGATACTGACCGGCGGCAAGTACAACTCGACACAACAGGCGCTGATCGGAGAATCGAGGGGTTGCAACGGCAGGAGGTTCGTCAAGGCGCTACCTGTACTGCCCGGCATTACCTTTGCGGTCCGGGGGCCCAACAGTGTGGAACCGAATTATAACCCGAGTACCCAGGGGGGGGAGAGCAGGATCGAAATCTTTGAGGGAACGTACAACCAGGATGCCTGCCAGTGCGCGGTCTATAACTGGACGAGCGGTAATTACGGCCAGGCGAGCACCGACACCAAGTCCTGCCTCGACACGACCAATGCCGACTCTTCCCTGGCCACCCTGAACCACGCCCAGCAGACCTGCTGGGTGATAAAGGATAATATAGCCAAAGGGGCGACGACCGATGCCGCCATCTGGCATGGGCTCAATGTTCAGGATATAGAGACCGGCTGCACCAACATCTATAACGACAATAAAAACCCGATTCTTCCGTCGGCGCTTACCGACAAGACGCTGGGCAATTATTTATGTACCAGTGTCGCGACCCACGTGGCACCTCCTTCTCCCTATAACGTGGATGGCACGGACACAACCGGTTTTGTCGGTCAGTGTTGGAAAGGCGCTAGTGACAAATTCACTGGCAATGACGCTTGCGTCAAGCAGGAGATCCTTCACTACTGCTACGGGGTCAACTTTACCGAGGTGACCGACCCCTCATCGGGCTCTTCCGCCGGGACCGGCAACATCCCCGCGGTCCTGACGGATGCGGGGGTCCGGGCCATCGGCACCCCAGTTGGGCCGTCTGGAAGCATGGACACATTCTTTTATGCCAAGGCAGGCATTTCAGCTCCTCCGACCGGGATCATTAATGATTTCGCCGGCTCGATCCGCTTCGGCGCCATGACCTTCAACTATGCCGGTTCATCTTCCGAGTGCGGCGGAACCTCGAAGATACCCTGTCCACAGTTCTGTGGCGGAAATATAAACGGCATGATGTGTACGAACGATAGCGACTGCTCTTCGGGAGTGTCGTGCTTGGCCGTCACCAACAAGGACGGCAGTACAATGCTATCCTATGTCGGAGCGGGCCAATGTTCAGCCACGACTACCACTGCGTGCGATGTTGATAAAGAGTGCCCTGCTGGTGAGTATTGCAAACCATCGGTGGGGAACCATGCATCCGGGCTTATCAACAGCATCGATGGTGTCCCGGCGAGTAGTTGGACCCCCTTTGCCGAGGCCTTTTATAACGCAATAGCCTATTTCACAAAGGATGCCGTTGCCACCAATCCAAACCTCGACACAACCGCTTTCGCCCCTGCCGCCACATCGATTAAATCACCCTTGAATAGCGCAGATTTCGCTGGAGGCAAGAATCCTATACAGTACCGCTGCCAGTTGAACAACATCCTCTTTATTACGGACGGTGCGTCCACTGCCGATCAGAACAACACCATGACCGGCAAGGTAACCGATTCCTCCGGCGCATTCCGTGACCCGACCACTACTACGGAGTCGACTACCTGTGGCAGTTATGCGGGCACCCCCTATCTCCATGACCTGAGCTACTTTGCCCAGCACCGGAACATCTTCGATCCGAGCAAGGTTTGCCCCCCTCCCTCCGGCAGCACCTACAGCTGCGATACTGCCCAGACGATAAAGACCTACGCGGTTTATACCGGACCTGTATCTACGACCACCACCGACATGTGCGATGCCAATGCCCAGTTGAGCAAAACCGCCGCTAACGGCGGTACAACACTGCAGACCCCGGCGGACCCCATTGCTTTCAGGACTTCCCTGCAAACCGCCTTGCAGCAGATAGCCGCCGGCGCTGCATCCGGTACCGCGGCCTCGATTCTCAGCAATAGCGAGGGGAGCGGGGCGAACATTTTGCAGGCGGTTTTCTATCCTACAAAACTCTTTGCCAACGATCCAAATACAGGTAAGGTTACCCAAGCAAACTGGATCGGCGAGATGCAAAACCTCTGGTACTATGTGGACCCATACATAAACAACAGTACCATCAGGGAAGAAACTGACGGGATAGACACTGCCGGGAAATTTAATCTGAACCTGATCAATGACTACATTGCCAATTTTTTCTTTGACACCAATTCAGATAAGACCATGGTCCAGCTTTACCAGGATACCAACGGAGACGGTGTCCCTGACACGGCAGTAGGCGGCCCGATTGATCCTGACTACGTTAAGAGTCTCTGGCGGGCTGGAAAGGGTCTCTGGCAGAGAAATTTAACAACCTCACCACGAAGCATCATGACTACCACTGACGGCACTTCATTGATTAATTTTTCCACCGACAATGCTGCTACTCTGGCTTCTTACCTCAACACTACCGCTACTGTCGCGCCGAGTTTGATCAACTGGGTCAATGGTACAGATCAGACCGGCTACCGGAACCGGACAGTGGCCATCAAAGATCCTGTAACTAATGTTGTCAGCATCGGGGTTTGGAGATTGGGCGACATTATTTCGTCAACACCGCGGATACAATCTTCCGCGCGGCTGAATACTTACAATCTTGTCCCTCCAGGCGGATACAATGATACTACGTACCAAGACTATACAAGATCCACTGCTTACCAAAGCCGAGGCATGGTTTATGTGGGGGGGAACGATGGCTTGTTCCATGCTTTCAATTTTGGTTCTCTGTCTGTGCTGGCTTCGGGCAATAACAAGGCTACTCTTTCAGGCACAGATTTGGGCAAGGAACAATGGGCCTTCATCCCGAAAAATGCACTCCCCTATCTTAAGTACATGGCTGATCCTCTATACAATCACCTCTATTCAGTTGACGGGCGGACGACCATAATGGATGCCAGTATAGGAAATGACGGAAGCGGGGGGAACTACTGGGACCAGGTGAAGACCAATAGTACCTGGCGAACAATTGTTCTCGGCGGCATGGGTCTTGGTGGGGCTTCGCGCAACACAGACTTTAGCTGTGATAATACTGCTGCCGGCACCTGTGTCAAAACGCCGATAGATGGTGTAGGATATTCCTCCTATTTTGCTCTCGACGTCACTGATCCAGGCAATCCTAATCTTCTGTGGGAGTTCAGCGATCCGGCACTTGGCTATGCTACTGGCGGGCCAGCTATCGTCCGCATCGGGGATAAATCCAAAAACGGTCATTGGTATGCTGTCTTCGGTTCAGGACCCACAGGGCCCGTCGATACTGTTTCCCACCAATTTCTCGGTAAATCCGATCAGAACCTGAAATTTTTTATTGTCGATCTTAGTACCGGCACTCTGGTCAATACCATCGATACAGGGATCAGCAATGCATTTGTTGGAACCATGATTGGCGGTTCAATCGACATTGATCGGTACAATTCGACTACTTCCGGCAACTACCAGGATGATGCAATCTATGTTGGGTATGTGAAAAAAGCGACGGACGGCACTTGGACTGACGGAGGAGTCGGTCGGATCATGACCAAGGAGACCCAAATTACTGAGAGCCCCAGTTCCAGTAACTGGTCCTGGAGTCCGGTGATTGATGGTATTGGACCGGTGACAACTTCCATTGCTCGTCTTCAGGATAGGAAGAATAAAAACCTCTGGCTTTACTTTGGCACTGGTCGATTTTATTATCGTAACGTTAGCTCTCTGGATGACCCCTCAAATAGAAGATCATTATACGGCATAAAGGAGCCATGCTACAACACGAATGCAAAACCAGGAAACTATCTGGATGGAAACTGTGCTTTGGCGCAGAGCGGAACTATAGTTAATCAGACCAGCTCTGTTTCAGCCGTTGCAAGCACAGACGGTGGCTGGCAGATTGACCTTGATAATTCGTCGACCGCCGGAGTCGATGGTGCGACAACCTCTGAAGGAGCAGAAAGGGTGGTGACCGATACGGTAGCACTGACAAATGGCACGGTATTTTTCACCTCGTTCAAACCGACCGCTGATTTCTGTGGCTACGGAGGTAACTCATATTTATGGGGGATGAAATATGATACCGGCGGTCAGGCAGCGTCCAATGTAATGCATGGCAAAGCGCTGGTCCAGCTCTCCACTGGTCAGTTTGCGGAAATCGATCTGTCCACAGCTTTCACTGACAGGGGGAACCGTCGCATGGTGACGCCGATGACCGGAAAGCCGCCATCAGATGCACCGCCAATAGTCAGCAGCAGCCAGAATAAACCGCTGAAGAAGATTCTGCATATCCAGGAACATTGATATGAGAGACCACGGTTTTACACTGATAGAGCTGCTCATCGCCATCGCAATAATGGGGATCCTTATGGCTATTGCAACACTCAACTGGCATGAGATGCAGCTCAAATCTGCCGTGGAAAGCGAAATCAAGAAAATTCATGCTGATTTGACGGAGATAAGGCTGCAGGCGTTGTACAGTAAAACTGCGCGCAGGGTGATACTGAGCGGACAACAGTTCAAGATCTATTCATCGGCAGAAACGTCTGTCGATCCTATTGTAACCAAACAGCTTCGGTATCCAATTGTATCGAACGGAGGCGATCCCCTGATCCTGACCTTTAACTCGCAGGGGGTGACCAGTGATATATGCTCCATATGCGTACTGCCTACAAACGACCTTGCCGTCCTGAATTCGGCGGCTGAAGATAGCATTATTGTTTCACAGACGAGGCTGAATCTCGGAAAACGAACCGGAGGAGTTTGCGATAGTGACCATATTGATCAAAAATAGAGGTTTCACACTCATAGAAGTGATGGTCGCCATTGTCATAATGATGGTAGGCCTTCTCGGGCTTCTGCAGTCTATAAACATTGCGACTGAATACAACCTGAAGAACCATCTTCGCGATGAGGGTGTCTTTGTTGGTGAAAAATATCTCAATGAATTGAAAGGGAGTGGTTATGACAATATTCTCCCGACGTATCCATTGTTATCGACTGCCAGTAAAATTCGCGGCACGGGCAAAAAAATCTACGTTGAAAGAAGTTCCACCTCGCTTGCCAGTGATACCAAACTGCTTAATATAGTGGTCAAGTGGACGTACAAAGGCGTTACCTATGAGAACAGGGTGTCGGCGCCAATCTCTCAGAAGTAGTTTAACAACAAACCCGGAGTGGATGTATTTCGAGGTACAGAAAAGTGATTTGTGAAAATAAACAAGGCTATACACTCATAGAGCTGATCATTGTCATGGCTATTTTCATGACGGTTATCATGATTTCGTCAGCAGCCTTTGAAAGGATAGTCTATCAATCCTCTCAGCAATCAAAGTCAGTTGAAACTCAGATAGAGGGAATTGTCGGCCTGGAAATTATGCGGGCTGACCTGCAGCAGGCCGGGTTTGGGCTGCCGTGGAGCTTTTCCAGTGGAGTTGCCTATCAGGAGGCAAGTGCTTCGACAGTTGCGGGCGTTGATCCTTCAACTTTTAACGATGGGCCTGGTAATCCTCCCCGCGCCTTTGTGAGTGGAAACAGCACATTCAACAGTGGCGCTGATGGTGCTTCAAATTATCTTGTTATCAAATCAATCCTGGCTGCTGCCAACGGCACCAGCAAAAAATGGACTACCGTATCGTTTGACAAGGACGATGTGAGGACGAGAAAGCAGTGGGGCGCTGCTGATCGCGATTTTACCTCTGATGATCACGTCATCATCGTGAAGAATTCTCTGACTTCCACTCCCGTTACACGGGAACTGGCTGTTTCTTCGGCGGGAGTTTTTTCCGGTACCTTTGCTCACTATTCATCTCCCGCTACTCACCACAGCGGAGACACCTTCGAAATTTACGGCGTTAGCAGTACTGATCTGAGGATGCCCTTCAACCGGGCCGACTATTATATCTCAACGCCGCCCAAGATGCCTGCAACGTGTGCCTCCCAAGGGGTTGGCATACTTTACAAAGCGATTGTCAATCAGGGCGATGGGAACTTTTCTAAGATGCCTCTACTTGACTGTGTTGCCGACATGCAGGTGGTGTATGGTTTGGATGCGTCGGGCAACGGCATGAGCTACAGTGATCCCAATTATCACACGTCTGACATTAGCGGCTATGATGCAGCTAAAATCAGAGATGAACTGAAAGAGATTAGAGTTTATATACTTGCCCAGGAGGGGAAAAAAGATAGATTCTACAGCTATCCTTCGCAAACGGTCGAAGTTGGTGAACGGTTTGGCGGCGTATTGAAGGGGAGAAATTTCGACCTGTTGGCACATATTGGCGCTGATTACAAACAATACCGATGGAAGGTCTACACAATCGTGATACGGCCGAAAAATCTGATTCAATAATGACGGCGGTGATTTTATGAAGGTATTGCGAAACCAGGACGGCATAGCGCTGATAACCGCGCTCATGTTTACCTTGATATGTCTGGGTATGATCATGACACTCCTCTATTATGTGCTTGCCGGGACAAAAATGTCAGCTGCCCAGAAACGTTACAGAAGCGCTCTTGAAGCTTCGTATGGTGGTACCGAGTTTATTACCCAGACCATCATACCGAGGCTCTTCTCCTCCCCCCTTCTCACTGACTATTTGGACAAGAGGGCATCGCTGATAACCGATTTCGGCACGAACCTGAACCTTGCGTTCACCTCGGATGCGCTCACCCCTAATGCGTTCTATACAAAACTCACCACTTCAACGTCCGCATGGCCGTCAGCCTTGTCAAAAACCGTAAACCCGAAAGATATGCCGGATCTTACCTTTACCCTTCAGGGGCAGAATGCCGGCAGTAAGTACAAGGTTTACACCAAGATCGTTGATACTGTGGCGGGAGTGGGGCTTCTTGATGCCAGCGGCATTGATTATCTGGATGGAGGTCTGGGGGTTGCCGGTACAAGTTCCAGCACCCAGACACCAAGGACACCTAATATCTATTCGATAGAAGTCCAGGGGGAGGCGGCTGTTAATCCGGTCGAAAAGGCAGGGCTTTCAGTGCTGTATGCTTATTAATGCACTGGCTTAATGAATTTATTAGCACATAAACCCGCATCACAACGTTACGATTATCCTTAACCCAATATGGAAGACGTCTCGGAACTCCTGCTGCCAAATGTAACGTGGTTCCTGTGATTAAAGGAAAGTTGAGGTGGGCAGAAACAGGAATAAGATTTGACTTTGTATATGCTTTAACGTACAAAACTTCACCAACTCTACACATAGTGATGCACTGATATACGATAATACTCAACCATTCGCGAGAATGGGGCGGAAAGCCTACAGGGTCTCTCTGAGACAGCCGGGTTGCCGAAATATCTTTAAATGATATAAGGCTCCCGGTTTTTTTGCGT
>JAQUCU010000111.1 GCA_028686055.1 Desulfuromonadaceae bacterium | reverse complement strand
AGGAAGACAGCAATGTTGACGATCTCATCAAGCGAGCAGACGATGCCCTTTACCAAGCCAAACAGGCCGGCCGCAATCGGGTGATGGTACACTAATAGTGCTCCTTTCGGCTGTTGCCATTCACCTTTTCCAGTTGTACACGTTGAATAACGGTCAGTTACGTTGCTCGATAATAAGGCGAGGCCAGTTACGGAGTTGAAGATATGCCAGAGTTGTCAACAATAAGCCTGTTCGTCGTTGTAGCCTCGATTCTTGTAGTTATGCCGGGACCGAATACGCTCTACATTATCACACGTAGCATAGAGCAAGGCATCGGTGGTGAACGTTCTGAATCCGAAAACAGCTCTGTTCATTACGGCTTTTCTGCCACAGTTAGTTTTTAACGGTTGTCTGGAATCAGGTGGGGCAATCAGGACGCCTATAGTGGGTCAAATGAGCAATCCGGTTCACATGGTAGAGTAACTCTATGAAAGTTTTGACATTCTTGGCAATAGTTCTTCTGACGGCAACAAGCGCTTTCAGCGCAGGTCAGAGCGACCTCCTCGGTTCGTGGAAAACCGAAGGAGGAGATTCGCTGTTGGAATTTTACAGGTGCGGAGAAAAAATCTGCGGAAAAGTTGTCTGGTTGAAGCAACCGAACTATATCAACAGTAAGGATGGGCCAGTCGGCAAAACGAAGGTCGACAGGAAAAATCCCAATCCGGCGCTGAGGAACCGCCCGATTCTCGGTCTGCAGGTAATGAAAGGCCTCACTGCCAAAGGTGGCAACCGCTGGGAAAACGGGACCTGCTACGATCCTGAAACGGGCAAGAGCTATAAGTGTAAAATGTCCCTGAAAACACCTGATAGACTGCAACTGCGCGGCTATATCGGGATATCCCTAATCGGTCGCAACTACGTCCTGACCCGTTAGCCCCCCGTCTCAAAAACAATAGCTGGTTTTGAGCAAGATGATCTTGAAGGGCCCGAACCTCAAAAAGGTGACAGTAATGGCCAAAAACCTTGCGTAACCTGGCTTCCAGCTTGGCCCCCGCACGTTCTCCGCATCACCCCACATGATCCTCCATATACTCCGGCTTGGTGGCCCCCCTTGCTTTAATAGGCGGATATGGCAGACCCTTTTTGTAAGTGTCGACGTCTTCCGTCAGTCGATCTGTTCAACCAGGTAGTTCTGGGCTCCCATCTGCTTGATCTGGTCGAGTTGTGCCTCGATAAGATCTATATGAGCTTCCTCTTCCTTGAGAATTGAATCGAGCAGTTCGCGGGTGCCGTTATCGCCCAGTTCGAAAGCTAGGTTAATACTCTCATTGTATCCGCGGATTGCCACCACCTCTGCATTGTGATCATTCTCATGAAACTTCGGCACATCGTTACCGATGTGGATTTTATTCAAATCACTAACAATTGGTTTTCCATCGAGAAAAAGGATCCGGGCGATCAGCTTTTCAGCGTGTTTCATCTCATCGATGGAACGTGCGCGGATCATGCCGTGCAAACGCTCGTATCCCCAATTTTCGCACATTTCTGCATGCACAAAATACTGGTTGATGGCTGTGAGTTCCTCTGCAAGTCGCGTGTTGAGAGATTCAACAATCTTTTCATTTCCTTTCATAACGGGTTCTCCTTTTCGAACGTTGATTGTGTTGCTCTTTCCTTAATTGCATCTATTTGAGCCGATTTTCGATCGCTTCCCAGTCAACGTTTTTGAAAAACGCCTCGATATAGTCGGCCCGTTTCAGACCGTAGTCGAGCATGAAGGCATGTTCAAAGACATCCAATACCAGTATCGGCATGCAGCCTGCCGGATGACCTTGATCATGCTCATTGATCCAGAAGTTAAAGAGTCTGCCGCTGACAATGTCCTGGTACATAACGACCCAGCCAATCCCGCGCATAGCTGCTGTTGCCATGAAATCCTTTTGCCATGCCTCAATGCTGCCAAAATCCTCAATTTTCTTACGAGCAAGGCGGCTGTTGAGATCGACTGCCCCGTTTCCACCCAGCGTTTCAAAATAGTATTCGTGGAGCCGCATGCCGTTGAATTCCCAGCCGAGCCGCCGCTTCAGTTCCGCAAATTCGGGATTGGCGGCCTTTCCTTCTTTCAGCAGCTGTTCAAGGGTATCAAGCACCTTGTTGGTATTAGTCACATACCCCTGGTAGAGGGTAAAATGGTTTTTCAGCAGCGCCTCGCTGAAGCCCACCATGCCAATTAGCCTTGTATAGTCTTTTGCCGTGTACAACATGATATTTCTCCTTTGCTTGATCTGTTAAACAATCAGTTTTGCGTCCATGGTGACGGTTGTATTCAAAAGCCGTGACATAAGGCAGCCTGTCTTTGCGTCCTCTGACAGTTTTGCGAACAATTCCGGGGTGGCCCTCGGTATGGAGGCATTGACCTCCAGATGGCTTTCGGTGACGGTCCAACCTTGATTCAGATTTTCGAAGGTAACAACGGCGGTTGTGGCGATTTGATCCGGGACCAGTCCGGCTTTGCCAAGCAGGGCAGAGAGCTGCATGGAAAAACAGGCAGCGTGGGCGGCGGCGACCAGTTCTTCAGGGTTGGTGCCTTTTCCGTTCTCGAAGCGGGTGCCGAACGAATACTGTGTCTGGGCCAGTACACCGCTTTCCGTGGAGATGTTTCCTTTCCCTTCCTTGAGACTTCCTTTCCATTCAGCAGAAGCTTTTCGTTTCATTCTGACCTCCTCAGGAGTTTGTTCTCTTATCTTGAAATAGATTTCTTTCCCGGTGCCTTTAACCAACTTGATGAAAAGCTGTTTTTGAAACCCAAGGTGCCGGAAATTACGGACTAATAACCTTCATCCTATGGTTCACACATCGTTCTGCCGCTCTTTAGATCGCGGACACGCACCTTTCTCCCCGCCGATAACGACCAGTTTTTCTTTGGCCATGTTTTTTTACCCTTTGATTCATATTCCGCAGAATGTACAACTCCTGTCTTACTCTTGCATATCCTTGAAGAACGGTTTGATGGCGCCGAAAATGACTCCATTGGAGAAATGACAATGGCCTGCAGAGCAGGCCATTGAACGGTACCATCATGATTCCTACTTGAGTTGCCCTCGGATTTCCCCATTTGGGTTGGCGTCGGTGTGCACATTGACGTAGGCATCACCCGATTTGATTAGCTGCACCAGATCATCAAGCGATTTTCCCATGAGGTCGCTCGTCAGATCTTTAGCCGTAATGGTTCCCTCGGACAGGTCCCCGCTGAATTTTCCTTCCTTTTTCGGCCCGGCAAAGAGATTTGCCACAGGCGGGCCGCTCTTTCCCTTCATGCCACGGTGAATATGCGCAGCGGTGGGATTCTCGATGTTCTTCACGGCCAGCTTGTAACTCAGCTCTTTGCCGTCGCTGCTCAGCTTGAACATTACATCCCCTTTGGCCTTCGTCTTGACGCTCGGTACTTCATTATTTCCCCTGAGTTTGGCGTGAAAACTCTTTTCCGCGGCGAATCCGACTGAAACCATTAAGATGGCGGACAGAATCACGAACAACACTAGTTTTACCTTATCCATTTGCCTTCCTCCCTTTACCTGCGTTAGTTGATTGATCTGATTTTTAACGAGAGTGATCTTTACCTCTTTCTGTGGATGCATGCTCACGACGGCCCATTCAGAAAGCCATCAGGAGGAGGTGGAGCTCGTGGTTCAATATTGGACTTCTCACCGCTCATTTAAACCTTCAGAAGAGCTTATTTTAGCAGAAAGCACTATAGTCCCGATGTCATGTCCGGAGGTATACTAAGCAACTAGCGTGCCAGAGGAGAGTTGCGGGTACTGTATATGCAATGAGTTTGAATATATAATGTACAAAAGGAAAAAGAAGATGCGGAAGGTAGTGAAAACAGTAAGCAGAATCCGACGTTATTCTCATGACTGTCATATCTATCGGATCACGTTGAGACAACTTCCCGTTCGAAGTGGGCTTTAACGCACCGAGAACGCCGAAAGATAAATTTTACACTTATGTCGAAGTAGTTTACGTAATCTATCGTTCTGGTATGTGGCCCCCGGAATAAATGCGGTTAACTAGATGTGCTGTAGATTGGGACAGAATTCGCATTAATATAACGCGCTCGTTCCATGGCTCTGAGCGTTATTTTGTATGGCCGCTTTTTGCGACAGTATGCCGGTTTCGGACAGCATCCAGACTCCACTCCCCACTCCCCTGCGTGGAGATAAACAGAAAAATGAAGCAGTAAAGCACCGCAAGTTCTCCATTGTTCTGGATCGGCAGCAGTGCCTTCGGCCCATGTGCCATCCAGTAGGCGACTGCCATTTCACCGCTTGCAATAAAGGCTGCCCACTGCGTGAATAACCCGATCATAACCAGGGCGCCGCCGATCAACTCGATTGGGCCGGCACCATAGATAATGAACGCGGGGGCATGTACGGGCATCGCAATCGGAAAACCGAACAGCTTCTGAGCACCGTGGCACAGAAAAAGAAAACCGACGATGATCCGCATCAGTGCGTACCCCTGTAAATTGTAGCGAGACAAGATTCTTTTCATACTCATTCCTCCTCATTCCTTCATCGTGTCAAAGCCAATAAAAGCATTCCTGCTGATTTTTATATCACTTTTGGCTGGAGTGCCGAACTTTACGAGTTTTCAGTCCGCAGCCTGGGCACCGTTTATCCGCCACCGCTTTCTGGCAGGTTTCGCACCAGTAGAGCAGGGGCGTTCCGCTGCCGCATGTTCGGCACGTTATCTCAGGATTTTCCTCGTTACAGCTGCATCCCGTTTTATCCATAGTTACACGTACCTTCACCCGATCGTCGGCCTGCCTCACAACATTTGCTGTTTACGCCCATAAAAAAGTATACCCTCACATCTTCACGTTGCAAGTAGCGTGAGACAGAGAGGTCTTCAGCGGTTTTTCTGCGCCGCTTCATGGTAACTGAATTTATTGATGAACGCGGTCAGTCAGGGTTCTATACTGATAGTTGGCGTGATTTAGTTGCATGTTTCGGAGGTCAACTTGAAAAAAATACTCTGGATAAGGGAAGGTGAAACCTGGTTTTTAAGCTGCCGTATTTTCTCCGGCTCATAAAAACAGGTGGTATATTCACCCTGCTGACAGTGGACATATTTCGCAAGCCTGCTATGCTTTCAGAAAAATGATTGCTGGAAGGAGAACGATCATGGTTAAACGTAACTGGCTGCCGCTTTGTCTGGCATTTACCCTGTTTGCCGCTTCGTCTGCAGAGGCGAAGGTATCCGGTCGCGAGGTGGAATACCGGGCCGGCACTACGGTTCTCAAGGGGTATCTGGCGGAAGAGACAGCGCTGAAAGGGAAGCGCCCGGCCGTGCTGGTGGTGCATGAGTGGTGGGGACTGAATGATTATGCCCGCAAACGGGCCAGGATGCTGGCCAGGTTGGGATATGTCGCTTTTGCGGTGGATATGTATGGCGACGGCAAGACCGCCCGCCACCCGGAGAATGCGGCCAAGTTCGCCAGTGAGGCCATGAAGAACAACGTGGTCGGGGAGGCCCGTTTCAATGCCGCCCTTGATTTCATCAAACAGCAGCCATCGGTTGATCCGACGCGTATTGCCGCTATCGGCTACTGTTTCGGTGGCGGAGTCGTGCTGCACATGGCACGTCAGGGGGCCGATCTGAGGGGGGTAGTGAGTTTTCACGGCAGCCTGGCAACTGATTCTCCAGCCAAGGCAGGCGCTGTGAAGGCCAAGGTGCTGGTTTTTAACGGCGAAGCGGACAAGATGACCACGCCTGAACAGGTGGCCGCCTTCAAGAAGGAAATGACCGCGGCTGGTGCCTCGTTCCGCTACGTCGGATATCCGGGAGTGATGCACAGCTTCACCAATCCTGAGGCGAATGCCTATGCCAAAAAGTTTAAACTGCCGCTTGCTTATAACAAGAAAGCGGATCAGGATTCCTGGGCGCAGATGAAAAAGTTCCTTACGGAAATTTTTTCGAAGTAGATTGTTCCCGGTTCAACATGGAATATGAACATTGTCACGGGATCGAGAAAAACATGAATGGTAGGTTGAGTGTCCGCAACAACGAGGTAGGGGCAGCGTTCAGAATTGAGGCATGAAATGAAAACTACAACAAATGCCGCTCTCCTTCTGGAGAGCGGCATTTGTGTTTAGAGGCAGGTAGTATAGCTTTAACCGAGATCGGTGTTTACAAGTCAAATCTGGTTAAATCTTGTTTTTAATTCCTTTGATAATTTGTTTATTACCTTACTTCTTCTATCCCAATCTTCACTTTTTCTGTCTTCTGTCCTCAATTTTTCGTCACTTTCATTCCATGCCCTGACAAGCGAAATCAACTCCTTTGCTATGGGAATATTTTGGCATTCGTAAGCAGTGTCGGAGTCATCTTCAATAGGATAATTGCATTCTATATCGGAAAGAACACCCTCTAAAATTGATGCAATTTCTTCAACGCGCCGGCTAGAGGCATGAGGCAATTCGTCAATTAAGTTTTCAATTTCTCCAGTCATGGTAATCTCCAACACGGCTCGAACTTGCTCGGCCGGTCTTGACGGTGCCCTTTGCTGAGGCACACAAACCTGCACTTTGCGGCAATTACCGGGAATGCTGGCCGTAATCTTCTTGTGCTACAATTCCTTGAGATTGCTGAATTCTCCCCAGGCCAGGAAGTATTGCGGCGCCAATGTGAAGTCACATAGATTGTCCATGATGTTGTAATGTTTCTTCTCTTCACTGGCAATTCGCAGCAGGATCTTGGCAGTGTTCGGGTTGCTTTCCTTCCCCGCCGCATCCTCATAGAACCGGACGCTGTCCGCTTCTATTCTCCTGGCATGTTCGTACCCATCCAGGGAGCTCTTCAGGCTGCCTGCGATGTTCTTGTCTCCCGTCAGATCCGCAAACAGGTTTTTCGCTTCTTCGAGGACGGTTGAGTCGGCCATTGCACCGTGAGTGCCCGATTTTAAGGACTGGATGGTGTCATAGTGCTTCTGCTCATCCGCTGCCAACCTGGCAAAGATCGTTTTCAGCCCGGCTGCTGCGGACTCTGCCGCAAGTTTCTCATAGTATGCCTTGCCGTCCAACTCCATTTTCATGGCAAAATCAAAAATATTCATCGCGTAATCCTCCTCACTTCAGAGTTGTTTTTGTAAGGATACTGCACCTGGATACTCTACCAGAAAAGCGGAAAACCACAATCTGTGACGGAATTGCAAGGGTACATGTGTCAAACCGGGAATCATACTCAACTATCAGCCATCCGCACCAGCCACTCAACCCCACTGGCAATCTCTTCCCGGGCCGTAAGGGATTCGTACCAGCCGTCAGACAGCGCCTGAACCCCCAGGGAGGCTCCAAGCCAGGACCCGATCATGGCTCCTCGCGCTGCGTTATCACCGCCCACCGCTGCCGTAGCGCGCAGTGCCTCGCCGAAATCGTCCGCGTAATGCAATGCACACTGCAGTGCCGCTGGGAAGCTCCCCGCCAGCGGGCAGGACTGCCCGAATTTCAGGGTGGCTTCGCGTACGGACAGATTACGACCCGCGATGGCAGCAGCAATCTTTCCGGCCAGCACAACCCCCTCGGCCCCCAGCCGGGATGCCTGTTCTGCAGAGTGGCTGACAGCATCATCCAGCGTAGAGCCGTTGAAAAGCTTCTGCAGAATCATGGCGTGTGTCAGGTTATAGGCAACCGCCCGTTCGTTGTTTTGGCAAACCCTCGTTGCTCGTTCCACAATGCCAACCAAATCTGAATCCTTGAAATACCGGGCAACCAGTGGTGCCAGTCTCGTGATGCTCGCCGGCTGGTCATCATCAGCCCCGTCCTGATAACCGTAGGCTCCATCCGGGTGCAACTCGCGATAAGCCCGGTAGTTGGCCACCGTATCCTTGGCGGCATGATCCCGATAGCCGATATATCCCGGCGACCCGATCAACGACACGAAGCGTGAACCGAAGTCCGAGGCATCAAAGCGGGTTTGCTCCTGCAGCGAGCGGAGGAGAAGCAGTGCTCCGTCACCGTAATGGGTCAAATCCCCCGGCCGCTTGCCTGCATGGTAGTGTCCGGCAGCCGGTTCCTCAAACCCCCTGGGACCACCGGGAAAGTGTTTCTCAAGTTCTCCAAGATCATAGATCCAGTGGCTGCCAAGACAGAAGGCATCCCCCACAAACTGTCCCCAGACGGCACCCCTGATGCGATCCGCAATAGATGGTTTTGGTGTGGTAGTATAGTCTCGTTCACTCATGGCGCACCTCTTTACAACTGGCGTAGATTTGAACTATTTCCATAGTGTTTATTTTAATCTCATGCGGCAATAAATACCATCTACATCATGACCATGACATAATAGGCCATTCGGCTACATTTTTACCCAAAGAAGCTTTATGGATAGCCCAGACCCATATGACTTGAGTTTGGCTGCATCCTGAAAGCTCTGCTCTTCGCTTGATAGTCAGTTTGCCCTCGCCCCGAAGAGTGATTATCCACTGGTGGGGTATTGACATCGGACTTTCTACCTGCATACTTTCCAGCAGTGCGGGCAAGTTCTATCCCCTGTTTCTGCTGTGATTTCTTGTAAAGTTTAGTAGGTTGCGTAATATCATTTTAAGGTGCTTTTGAGATTAGCCGGCTTGATGGTATGTTGGCCTGATCTTATCAATAACAGGTTGGCAAAAATGGCCTGCCCGTGTTTGGGACGCCCATACTCCTTTCTAACTATATAGTCTCAGTGCATGACGTTAATCGTTTGCTAGCCGCCCGATAGCAACAAGGGGAATGACTATGCCGGATAAATTGAATCCGAAGGACTCTATTGCAGGATTGGGCATGAGATCCGTGCTTTTCGTGGATGACGAATTGTCTATTCTGCATGAGATCCAGCAACTTTTTTCGGATGATGCTGTTATGCGGCTGCTGCTCGCATCAAGCGGAGAGGAGGCGCTGGAGATCATTCGCAAGGAGGATGTGTGGCTTGTAGTATCCGATAGTCATATGCCCGGTATATCCGGGATAGATCTGCTGGAACGGATTCGTCATATCTCGCCTACAACTGGGCGCATCCTGATGTCCGCCCATGCCGACTTCAAGACCGCTATTGATGCAATAAATATCAGTGAGGCCTTCCGCATTATCATCAAACCCTGGGACAACAATGAACTGAAGTCCATTGTGCATGAAGGGCTTGAACGCTCCGAAGTTGTAAGAGAACTGGCTCATTGTGAGGAAGGCGCCATCAACTCCATCGCTCAGGCAATAGAACTCAAGGACCCCTATACCCGAGGTCATTGTGATCGTGTGGCTGAATACGCAGCCACACTTGCCATGAGGATTGGCCTGCCGGAAGAAAGGGTTGTCTACGTCAAGCACGGTGGTTGGCTGCATGACTGCGGCAAAATTGGTGTGCCGGGATCTGTGCTCAATTTTCCGGGAGAATTGGATGAACCCAGTTTAAATATTATTCACAGACACCCGCTCTGGGGAGCGGAAATAGCTCGGCAGGCCAGTCTTCCCACTGAAGTTGTCAAAATGATTCTTTACCACCATGAAAAATTTGATGGCAGTGGCTACCCCTATGGACTTAAAGGGAAGGAGATTACTCTAGAAGCCCGAATTGTTACCATTGCGGATGTATTTGACTGCCTCAGAACACGTCGCCCATACCGTGCAGCTTGCACAAGTGACCAGATTCGGGAAATAATGATGGAAATGTCGGAAACGTTTTTTGACCCGCATCTTATGGAACTGTTTCA
>JAQUCU010000110.1 GCA_028686055.1 Desulfuromonadaceae bacterium | reverse complement strand
TCAACCTGAACTCTCCCGGGTGGCTGACAGCGGCGGCAAAAGCGCTCCAAAAGGGGTTTATCCTGACGATCGATTACGGCTATCCTGCCGCCGAGCTGTACACGCCAGAACGCAAGCTGGGGACGCTACTCTGCTATTACCGCCATAAAACAGAGGATAATCCCTACATCCGCCTCGGCCTGCAGGACATAACATCTCACGTCGACTTCACAACCCTGATGAAGTGCGGAGAAGAGCTGGGGCTGCAGAATGTCTGGTTCGGGGAACAGTACCGCTTTCTCCTTTCGGCTGGCATCATCGAGGAGATCGAAGAGATCGAGCGCTCGAACAGATCTGATGAGGAAAAGCTGCGGCTCCGCCTGACCCTCAAAAAGCTGATCATGACCGAAGGGGGGATGGGGGACACCTTCAAGGTGCTGATCCAGGCAAAGGGAGTGGCCGCCACAACGCTGCTGTGCCAGCGCAGGATCGGAGGGTGAATGTCAACGTTTGCACCTACTGAAATCCGCGGGATAATATTCGACCTGGACGGCACCCTGTACGTATGCGAGAGTTTTGCCGCCGAGATCCACGACACTGCCGCAGCATACATCGCCGGGCTCAGGGGAATTTCCCAAGAGGAAGCAGCTCTGTTGATGGGAGCGGCCAGGAAGAAACATGCGGAAGAGAGCGGCACGATTCAAACCTTATCTGCGGTCTGCGGGGAACTGGGGGGAAGTGTGCAGGAACTGCATCGCCACTTTGTTCACAAACTGCGGCCTGAAGCATATCTTGTGCGGGACGAACGGGTAATCCGGCTGCTGGAAACACTTGCAGAACGGTTCCCCCTCTACATTTACACGAACAACAACCGTGTCCT
Organism: Desulfuromonadaceae bacterium; assembly: GCA_028686055.1. Taxonomy (GTDB): domain Bacteria; phylum Desulfobacterota; class Desulfuromonadia; order Geobacterales; family Pseudopelobacteraceae; genus JACRCG01. The sequence goes on along the minus strand of JAQUCU010000110.1, from coordinate 9,010 downwards.
GACAACCCGCATCATCAATTATCTGGGGCTGGATCGTGCGCTGCGCGGTGTGTTCACAATTGATGATGAGTGGCGGGCGAAACCGGATGAGGACATGGTGAAGAGGTTACTTGAAGCCATCGGCCTGTCTCCGGACGAGGCACTTTTTGTCGGGGATCGCTACGACGTCGACCTGCGTGTGCCGGAACAGCTCGGCTGCCCGGTATATCTAAGCCGGAATCTGGAGCAGCTTCTCCGGCTCGAAAAACTGCTTATCCCGTCTTTTCCCGCAGATAGGCCAGCAGTTCCTGCATGTCATCAGGCGGTTCGGTCGTAAACTCCATATACTCGCCGCTCGAAGGGTGAATGAACCCCAGGCAGCGGGCGTGCAGAGCCTGGCGGCCGAGATGGTTGATCATGCCGCGCAGCCTGGTGTCGGGTATGTTGTTACAGCGCCCCCCGTCCGGGTAAAGCGGGTCTCCCAACAGCGGGAATCCGGCTTCGGTCATATGTACCCGGATCTGGTGGGTGCGGCCGGTCTCAAGCCGCAACTCCACCAGCGAAACCCTGCCGTAGCGTTCCTTCACCTTCCAGCGGGTGACCGCATGTTTCCCGTTTCTGGCCTTGCCTGACAAACGGAGCCGCTCGGTCGGATGGCGTCCGATGATCCCCTCGATCTTGCCGGTATCCTCCTGCGGAGAACCGTAGATCAGCGCCTGATAGATGCGTTTGACGGTGTGGGCACTGAACTGTTCCGAAAGCGCCTGATGGGCCCGGTCATGCTTGGCCGCCACCAGCACGCCGGAGGTCCCTTTATCCAGGCGATGGACGATGCCGGGGCGAAGTTCCCCGCCAATGCCGGCCAGATCGCTGCAGTGCGCCAGCAAGGCGTTGACAAGTGTGCCGCTCGTGTTGCCGGCGCCGGGGTGCACAACCATCCCGGCAGCCTTGTTGATCACAATCAGGTCGCTGTCCTCATACAGCACCTCCAGCGGGATCTCCTCGGCCAGCGGCTGAGCCGGCAGCGGCGGGGGAATATCGACCTCGATCTGCTCACCCCCCTTAAGCTTGAGAGAAGTGCGCACCTGTTTGCCATCGACAAGTACACAGCCGGTTTCAATGAGTCTCTGGACAGTAGCCCTGGATTCGCCACCCATTTCGCGGCTCAGAAAAAGATCAATCCTGGCCGGTTCGTTTTCGGGGGGAAATGTGAGTGAAAGATGGTTCATGATGCTCCTCAATAAACAGCAAAGGCGCACCGAAACAGGTACGCCTTGCAGAAATAGCCGGTATGGCGATTAGTTACCAGATGGATGATTCGATCTTGCCGGCCCGCTTGATAAGTACATCGACAACGGCAGTGCCGTATATGGTTTCGGGATTGACATCGCCGGATACACGGGAGAGAAAATGCTGGCGCCCCTCTTCAAGCTCCTCATTGAGAACATCAAAAATATTGTCGTTTTTGATGCCACTCTCGACCTTTTCCTTATTGTACATGGCCACGTCGGAGAGAATGGCTCTGGCCAGCCGCTTTGCCTGATCCGGATTATCTATCAAGTTCATGGTTGATGTTCCTCATGCAGCAAAGTAAAGTTACGGCACCATAGCACTATTTTAATCGCAATGCAAAGTAGATGCTTGCATCACCGCGCCGGGCCAGAATTATCAGGCTGTCCTCCCGGCCAGCCTGCCGGATGGCCCGGGCATACTCAGCCGTATTGGACGTCTTCTTGCGGTTTACCGACAAAATTACGTCCCCACGCCTGATCCCCGCTTCTGCAGCAATTCCGCCTCGGGCCACATCAACGACGGCAACTCCGTTACCACGGCCGGCATTTTCGACAACCAGACCAAGTAGATCCGCCTCGCCCTCCCCCCGGCGGCCGCCATCCTCGGCATGCTGCCGTTTGGGCGCGGTTTCGGCACTGGCCAGGGTTATGTTCAGCTGGAGGACCCTGCCGTCGCGGAAGACAGAGATTTTAGCGGTCTTGCCGACACCGGCCTCGCCAACCAGCCGCTGGAGGTGTGAGGGGTCCTTGACCTCGCTGCCGCCCAATGCTGTGATGACGTCCCCTTGCCGGATACCGGCCCTGTCTGCCGGGCTCCCTTTGATGACATCGTTGACAAGGGCGCCTTTGGCCTGTTTAAGGCCGAATGACTGTGCCAGTTCCTCTGTTACCGGCTGGATTGTGACCCCCATATAACCGCGGCTGACGCTACCTTTCTTAATCAGCTGGGATAAAATCGGCTTGGCCATGTTAACTGGAATGGCGAAGCCGATCCCCTGCCCGGCTGCCACGATGGCGGTGTTGATACCGACCACCTCTCCGTAGACATTCAGCAGCGGGCCTCCGGAGTTGCCCGGGTTGATCGAGGCGTCGGTCTGAATGAAATTCTCGTAGGTTTCAATACCCATATTGGAGCGACCGGTGGCGGATATGACGCCAACCGTCATAGTGCGATCGAGTCCGAACGGGTTACCGATCGCAATAGCCCACTGCCCGGCCTCGATCTTGTCGGAATCGCCCAGCACCGCTACGGGGAGGTCTTTCGCGTTAATTTTGATCACGGCGATGTCGGTTTTATGGTCCCCACCCACCACTCTGGCATCATAAACCTTGTCGTTGGACAACCTGACCTGGATGCTCTCGGCATCGCGCACAACATGGTCGTTGGTTACGATGTAGCCATCACTGCTGATCAAAAAGCCGGAGCCGAGACTCTTATCCCGCTGGGTCTGCGGGGCGCCGAAGAAGTCCTCGAAAAGCGGATCGGTTTCAAAAAACGGTTGAATGATTTTTTTCCGGCTGACGGTCGAGATATTGACAACTGAAGGGGTCACCTTTTTAGATATGCTGCTGAATGCCCTCTGGGTGGAGAGGATATCAGCCGGGACGTCCTTTACCGGGGCTTCCGCTACACCTGCCTTGCGATTCGATTCCAGATACAGCGGAGCTTCCTTTTTCTTGCTGCAACCTCCCAGGGCAACAGCGCATAAGCAGACAGCAGTCAGTACGATGGATATACGGGGCAGAGGGTTCATTCGAGTACCACCTGTGACAGTATAAATTGAGTTAACCTGCCGAAACAGTAATCATAATCTTCCGAAGTGTCAAGGGGTTCAGATGTAATGCGCCCCGGAACCTCTCCGGCTTTACCCGGCATAATTATGTTATTGAAACACCTGACTGTTTGTGTAAAAGTGGCCTTCCAATCAAACAAATGGTGGGAGTTTATGATGACCGACATCAAAGCGCAGATAAGAGAATTCCGCATCGGCGAAAAGATCAGGGGGCTGCGCCAGCAGAAACGGCTGACCCTTCAGGAACTGTCCGAGCTGACGACGCTTTCCAAACCGCTGTTGTCACAGATCGAAAACCAGCAGGTCATACCACCGCTGGCCACACTGCTGAAGATTGCCAGGGGGCTCAAGGTCGATATACATTTTTTCTTTGAGGACGCCGGTAATCGCCAGAAGTACGTTTTGACCAGACGCGAGGATGCCCGGGAGGATGAAAAGATCCCACGACCGACCGCCAATGAAGTTGCCAGACCCTACACGTACTACTCGCTGGCCCATGGGCTCAGGCATAAGCATATGGAACCGTTTCTGGTCGAGTTCGAAAACAGGGTATGGGACGACTCGCTCTTCTTCAAGCATGAAGGAGACGAAGAGTTTATCTACATAACCGCCGGGGAACTTGATTTCCACTACAACAATGAAGTACTCCGCATGCGGTCCGGGGACAGTATCTATTACGATTCCAGCCAGCCGCACGGCTGGGTAGCTGTTGGAGACGGCAATGCCAGAGCGGTGGCGGTCATGTACACCAAGGAATAATCCTGAAGTGGTGACACAGCGATATGAAGCGGGGGGATGACGTATTATCCTTTTTTGCAACGCCCCACAGGAGTCAGGCTATATCAGCAGCGAGGCCGGCTTCTCAAGTATAGCCCGCAATTCTGCCAGGAAAGAGGCTGCATAGGCGCCATCAACAGTACGATGATCGCTGGTAAGGGTAACTCGCATGGCCGCTGCCACTGCCAGCTGAGCGTTTCGTACTGCCGGGCGCTGGCTCACGGCGCCGATGGCCAGGATAGCCGACTGCCCGGGCATGATCAGGGCGGTGAACTCATCCACTCCGTACATTCCCAGGTTTGACACAGAAAAAGAACCTCCTGTCATCTCTGCGGAGGTAAGCCGACCGATCCGGCTTTTCTCGGCCAGACGGGAGGTTTCTCTCTCGATCTCGGTAGCCGAGAGACTCTGACATTGCCTGATGACCGGCATCAGCAATCCATCGGCTTTCGACACGGCAAAGCTGATATTGATATCGTTGATATCGTGGTCAGCCGCGCAGAGCAGAGGAAAATGCAGCAGGGCTCTGGCGCAGGCCGTGATCACCAAGGCGTTGTAACCGACGGGATCAGGACCTCCCTTCAGTTCACGGACGATTTCGCGGCACGCCTCCATATCGATTTCAATGGTAACCGAGAAGTGGGGGATGGTCTGCCACGACTCGGTCACCATTGCAACGATAGACCTCCGCATGGGAGGTGCCGCCGCTCTCTCCGTTGATACTGCCGGTGTCACTGCCGCGGGAGATGCAGACGGCGCTGCAGTTTCCGGCTTCTGCTGCTGTTGCCTGGCGAAGCCGGCCAAGTCGTCCTGTGTGATCCTCCCCTCCGGCCCGCTCCCCTTGACCTGCTCCAGGTTAATATCCTGTTCGCGCGCCAGGCGACGCACCAGCGGAGACGCCTTTTCATGCTCCATCTCTGTATGAGGCACTGCCGCCTCGGGCACAACCGGTGTGGCTGGCGCTGCCGGAGCTGTTTCTGCTGCAGTTGGTCCGGTTTCCGCTGCCGGGGCTGCGGACGGGGTATCAGCGACCGAATCTGCAATTTCTCCCGCTTCGCCGATCAGGCCGAGCACCGTCCCGACCGAAACCTGTTCACCACCATGGACTATGGTCTTGATCAGAATACCCGATGCGAACGCTTCCAGTTCCATGACCGCCTTGTCGGTTTCCACTTCAGCAAGTATGTCGCCCCGTTCGACTCGGTCCCCCACATTCTTTTTCCAGCCGGCAAACATCCCCTCGGTCATGGTGTCGGACAGTTTGGGCATGGTGATTTCAATAGACATGAAACTCTCCTTAAACCAGGTACCGTTGATACATACGGTAACGAAATTGTTTTTTGCCACACTCGCTTTAACGTACTAATAGACGCCGGACATGACGTCCATCACCGCCTGCCGGATGGTTTCCGGCTGCGGTATGCAGACCTTTTCGATCTTGCGTGAATAGGGCATGGGGACGTCAAGACCGGATACCCTTATCACCGGCGCCTTGAGGATGTCAAAGCAGTGCTCGTAGATCCGGGAGGTGATCTCAGCCCCCAGACCGCAGGTGCGCCAGCACTCCTCCACCACCACTGCCCGTCCGGTTTTGCGGATCGAGGTCAGGATGGTATCTTCGTCCAGAGGTGCGAGGCTGCGCAAATCAACGACCTCACAGGAGATCCCCTCTCCTGCCAGTTCCTCAGCCGCCTGCAGTGCCAGCACGGTCATGCGGGCATAGGCCACGATGGTCACATGCTCCCCGGGACGTTTCACATCGGCCATGCCGATCGGGACAAGGTGTTCAGGGTCTTCCGGCACTTCTCCCTTGCTGTTATAGAGCAACTCATGTTCCAGAAATATGACCGGATTGTTGTTGCGTATGGCGCTTTTGAGCAGCCCCTTGGCATCGCCCGGTGTGGCCGGATAGAGGACGTACATGCCAGGGCAGTGCATGAAATAGGTTTCAAGACTCTGGGAGTGCTGGGCGCCCAGCTGGCTGCCACCCCCACCCGGCATGCGAATCGTCATCGGCAGGAAGGTCTGCCCCCCGAACATGGAGCGAATCTTGGCCATATGATTGATGATCTGGTCCATGGCCAGCAGGGCAAAATTGACCGTCATCAGCTCTGCCACCGGCCGCAGGCCCCCCATCGCGGCCCCGACCGAGACCCCGATGATGGCGTTCTCCGAAATAGGGGTGTCCTTGACCCGCTCCTCGCCAAATTCGGCCAGCAAGCCTCTGGTCACCTTGAACGATCCCTCGTACAGCGCCACATCCTCCCCCAGAACGAAAACCGACGCGTCGCGGCGCATCTCCTCCTTCATGGCCAGATTGAGCGCATCCCTGTAGGTCATCTCAGACATAGATATCCTCCCATACGGCACTGTCTTCCGGCCAGGGAGACTCCTCGGCAAATTTTACCGCATCGTCCACGGTTGCACGGCAGCGGGCCTCGATAACCTCCAGCGCTTCGCGGGTGGCGATGCCCTCCTCGATCAAACGTTTTGCATAGCTGGGGAGCGGATCGCGGGCCTTCCACATCTCGTGCTCGGCTGCCGAGCGGTATGTGGCCGGGTCGGCCATCGAATGCCCCCGGAAGCGGTAGGTAGTCGCCTCAATGAAGTAGGGGTGGCCGGTTTCGCGGACCTTTTCGGCGGCATACTTTACCGCCCGGTAGACGGCGATTACGTCCATGCCGTCAACCTTTTCTGATGGGATATCATAACCGCAGGTACGCTTGTGGATGGATGCCAGTGCCGATGAACGGTGAACCTCGGTACCGATGCCATAGAAATTGTTCTCGCAGACAAACAGTACCGGCAGCTGCCAGAGCTGCGCCCAGTTGAGGGACTCGTGGAACGTCCCCTGGTTGACCGCCCCGTCGCCGAAGAAACAGGCGGCAATACGGTCTTCACCCCGATAGCGTGCGGCAAAGGCCAGGCCGACCGAAATCGGGAACTGGCCCCCGACGATCGCATAGCCGCCCATGAAGTTCAGGCCCGGGATGAACAGGTGCATGGACCCCCCTTTGCCTTTGCAGATGCCGGTGGCCTTGCCGAAAAGTTCGGCCATGACTCGTCGGGGTTCAGCGCCGCGCACTATTGCCTGGGCATGTTCACGATATGCGGAAAGGATGTAGTCGTCCCCATGCAGTCCTGCTGTAGCCCCGACGGCTACCGCTTCCTGGCCGCTGTAGAGATGCAGGAAACCGGTGATCTGCCCCTTCGTATACTGTTCGGCGCACCGTTCCTCGAATTCCCTTGAAATGAACATCTGTTCGTAAAACGTGAGCAATTCCTGATCAGGCACTATGTTGCGCAACCTGGCTTCCATCGGTTTCCTCCGAGCTGTCGGCACTGCACTCCTGCATCCGGGGCCGACATGATCAGTATTTCAGGCTTGTGAGCTTACCAGCAGGAATCTTTCTGCCGCACTGCCCGGTTGCACTCTTATCTATGACTGCGGTTCTGAAACATCTTCCGTGCATTCATCCCGGCTCCACGTGTCCAGTTCGCCGTTAGCAAGCCTGACCTGAACGGTTTCCCCTTCTCTGGTGCATCCGAAAGTGTATCCAATCTGGCCGGTCTTGAGATTGCGAAGGGCAACACTCTCCTCCTGCTGTTCTGTCCGGTAGCAAACCTTATCGTAGCTGATAGTACCCATGGTCGCGCTCCTTTCTGCCGCTGCAGCGTCTTGAAATTACAAAATGTCCCCTTCCGGGAATATCCTCGGATTCTCAGTCTTTAATCTCCGCGTGCGGCACATATGCACATTTTATACCTGCTGCGGCAGCACAGCAGAAAACTGGCCAGCTGGATTTGAATACTCCTATTCCTGACCCTGGTGACCCTGTTTCACTAAATTCAGTGTACCACCCGCTAAAAGTTCCTGACGTTGACGGGCGGAGATCTCCAGCAATGTGGTGACCTCACGGCCGCCGACAAAAACCGGAATTTCACCGGATCCACTCTCGACAAGGTGCCGTACGTCAGGAAACGAGACCCGATCACCCTGCTTGAACAGGTTTATATCAGCCGGGTTTTTGAACACCAGCGGCAGTATGCCGAAATTAACCAGATTGGCCTTGTGAATGCGGGCAAAGCTTTTGACTATCTTGGCGCGAATCCCCAGAAAACGGGGTGCAATTGCGGCATGTTCGCGTGAAGACCCCTGTCCGTAGTTCTCGCCGGCGACAACAATACCGTTCCCGGTGGCCAGCGCACGAGCAGGAAATTCTGCGTCCACCTGTTCGAATACGTGCTCACTGATGGCGGGAATATTGCTGCGCAGCGGCAAGACTTTATTTCCGGCCGGCATGATATGATCGGTTGTGATATTGTCACCAAGCACAATGACGACGCCGGCCTCCAGAGTATCGGGCAGTGCGTCGAAATCCGGAAACGGGAGGATATTGGGCCCGGTCTTGATCTCGACCGTTGAACCATCCTCCAGCGGGGAAATGATGCCTGAGTCGTCCAGAAGATATTTCTCGGGGTTCTGCACCGCTGGGTACGTTCTGACTTCGCCCAATGTGCGAGGATCGGTAATGACCCCGTAAGTACCTGACGCAGCAGCTGTTTCCGGAGAGCAGAGATACACCCTGTCGTCCTTGGTGCCGCTTCGGCCGGGAAAGTTGCGCGGAAAGGTGCGCAGACTCACCTGATCTGTTCCCGGCGCCTGTCCCATTCCGATGCACCCCAGACAGCCGGACTGGTGAATGCTTACTCCGGCCATCAGCAGCATCAGCACACCGCCGTCCTGGGCAACGTTCTCCAGCACCTGGCGACTGCCCGGATTGACATGGAAATGGACCCCCGGCGCGACATGACTTCCCTCCATAATCCGGCAGACGGTCATCAGATCACGGTACGACGAGTTCACAGAACTGCCGACAATGACCTGATCAACCTTTGTCCCCGCCACCTCGCGAACCGGCACTACGTTGTCGGGTGATGACGGGCAGGCAATCAGCGGTTCCAGCGCGGAGAGCTCGATTTCATCATATTCGTCATATCGGGCTCCGTCATCAGCCGACAGATGCTGCCAGTCGTCGCCACGTCCTTGCGAAACGAGGAACTGGCGCGTCCGTTCATCCGAAGGGAAAATGGAAGATGTTGCTCCCAATTCAGCCCCCATGTTGCCGATTGTAGCGCGATCAGTAGCAGACAGGGATGCTACACCAG
>JAQUCU010000109.1 GCA_028686055.1 Desulfuromonadaceae bacterium | reverse complement strand
CGGTGTTGTTGTCGCCTGACCCGGTATCGCGTACCACCATCTGGAACTGTCCCTTGTAGTCGAGCTGCAGCGTCCCTTCGTCATTAGGGCCGAAGGTCATCTGCGGACCGGCGAAGGCGGTGCCGGCTAAAAGTCCCAAACCGAGCGTCAGTGCAGTAAGTTTACCTGCCTTAAACATCGTTATCATGTAGTAGCTCCTTTATATTAGTGTCGAGATCCCCCCGCCCCACAGGGGACGGGGAGAATCAGAGGTATAACAAACTATTAACACCCGCCGCCTTTAGGAATAAATGCTGTCGGTGTACTGCCGCCGGATGTAGCAGTGACACCAGTGTATGCTTTATCCTGCTCATAAATAAGGTTGCCGGTTCCGGAGTAGTTGGGATAGGTCGTAATTGACGGCCAATCAACCGCGCCGCTGTAGGTGCGGAGCATCTTCAATTCATTGGCAGTGCCTTTCAGCGCGTTATCGTTGATTGTCTTGGTAGGTCTGAACATGACGTGCTCCGACCTGGTGATGGTATCCCACTTGGCTATACCGCCCAGAGGGCCGCCCGCTTTTACGTGGCTGGAGGCATCAGCTCCGGTGTACTTATCGACGAATTTTGTGCCGTTCCACTCCAGATATTTGTTGGGACCGGCAAAGAAGACGACCGACGGGCTGGCTGCCGGATAGCTTGGGAAGGTGGTGTAGTCATCGGTCATGATATAGGTGTTGTCAGTCGGCTCATAGGCCGCAAGCATCGCCCATTCCTGCCACGAACCATCATACATGCGAACATCTTTGAATTCGCATATCTCATGAAAAACGTACCAGTAGATAGAGGCAAGCGCACCGGAGTTACAATAGACAACAATCGGTTTGGTGCCGTCAATACCGGCTTTGGCTAAGATCGGCAGCAGTTCCGCTTTGGTAAGATAACCGCCATCAGTGGTGCGGGTCAGTGCCGGAACGGTAATATTCCAGGCGCCGGCTTTGGTTACCTTGGCCCCTTTGACAATACCTTCAAAAGCTGCCCCTTTGGCGCCCAGTGGGATAGCCATCGGTGTGCCGCCAGTCAGACTGGGACCGGTTGGAGTGGTAATCCCCACATAGGGATTAGGCAGGGTGATCGGAGGATTTGTTGTGCCGCTGAACGGAACCCGGGCAGGTGTTGTTTCTTTGAATAGAATCTCGCTCAGGGTCAGCAGTGCTGCATCTGATGTCCTTGTGAAGAGTTTGTTCGAAGCGACTGTATACTCGGCCAGCTGGAATACATCCGGGATACCATCACTGTTCTGGTCAGCCAGGTAGTAGGCGACCGGCGGCTGGCGGGTGTCGAGTACAACTACCTGGTTAGGGTCACTGTCCGGCAGACTGGTACGTCCGCTGTCTACCAGGGCAATCAGTTCGCCGACACTAATGCGGGATTCAAGATGGCGCTGCGGCAGTTGTGCAACGTCAAAGCTTGACGGAGTGACTACCGGCAACGTCACACCCTTCTGCAACGGATAGCCTTTCATGGCATAAGCCTTGTTGCCGCCGTTGAGGACGCGGATATTCTCCTTGGCAAAACCCCAGTAATAGAGTGTCCACCAGAGGCGCGACGGGCAGAAACCTGGATAGTCATAACGGGAAGTCGAGATAACAATAACATCATCCTTGGTCACTCCGTATTTCTGCAGCATCTGACTGATCAGTGTTCCGGTGCCTACTTCATGTTCCGCATCGATTGGGCCGTCGTTGCGAACTGCAACTTCATACCCTTCGTGGGAAACATTGGGGATGGCGCCGGGTATATGTCCAAACATGCTCTCTGGCATACCGTTGAAGGACTTGTACTGGGCGCTTGTCGTGCCGCCGTACTGGTCACTCAGGTTTTGCAGGACCTTTGCCTTGTCACCTGCGAACCAGCTTTCGGTGTCGGAGTAAGAGAATACTCCTGAGGCATTCGGCACACAGTCCAGAATTACAATCCTTTTTCCGTCTTCTGTTTTGCCGCCTGCATCTACCCAGTCTTTAACGGTAGAAGCTTCTACCAGTGAAATACCTGCTTTTGCATCGTTTTTGTAGTACGCAGCGGTAGATTCTGCCACAGGGTTGTCGTACGATTTGTTACTGCAGCCCCACATTACCAGGGTGGCTATTATAGCAACGCCCAGTAACGCAAAGATCATCAACTTGGTCTTTTTAATTGCTTTTTCCGACATACCGTCTCCTCTCAAGATCCTATTTTTTTGTTACGCCATGCAAACAAAGTAAAGCCCCATCACCTCCCTTAAGTTCTTTTTACTTCTGATTTATTAAAAGCAACTCGACACAGAGGCAGAACAACAGTCACCATTCTTGCTTATTTTTAAACCTTGAAAAGGCCAGCCTGGATCTTTCCGAATCATCATCACATGAAGGAAGGATACATACATCTTGTGTCGTCTTAATTTATTACGTTGTCCTATTTACTAATTTTTGTGTAAAATCGAAATTCATTGTTTGTTATGGCTCAATACCAACTTGATATAGGAGAAAAACCTTATATATGGAATCTGTATATCTCAAGACGTTGGTAGAAGTTGTAAAAGCTGGAAATATCTCTAAAGCCGCCGACATACTCTGCGTCACCCAACCCGCAGTTTCCCGTCGCATCAAATTTATCGAAGAACAGTATGGCTACCCCCTTCTTGATCGCTCCGGGCAGACACTGACCCTTACAAATGCCGGTAAACTTGTATTTGAGAAAGCCGAAAAGCTGCTTGAAATTGAACGGGAACTGCTCTCCGGCCTCAAGTCGATGCGGGAAAACAAAAGCATTTCGTTCATCTGCACACCTACCTTCGGAATTGTTCACCTGCCAACAGTCATGCGTGAATTCATGATGGAATATAAAGATCTGGCCGACCTCTCCTTCATGTTTGATACACCGGGCAATATTATTGAAGAACTGCGAGATGGCATGTATGACCTTGCCGTCATGGAGCATTGTGAATGTTTTGATTTCTCCGACTTAACAACGGTGGCTCTGCCGGGAGACGACATGATCTTTGCAAGCTCTCCAACACTTGCTGTCCCATCCGGAATTACCGCCCCTGATGACCTGTTTGCGCAAAATATATTCGTCAGAAAAGAGGGTTGTTGTTCGAGGACACTTTTGGAAGGCAACCTGCGCGCGATAGGCAGAGAATTGTCAGATTTCAAGAGTTTTGTAGTAATTGATGACCTTCACATGATTCTTCAAGTGACGCGCGAGGGTCAGGGGGTGTCGTTTCTGTCCCGCGAACTTGTGCAGGAACAGCTTGATACCGGCCTGCTATGTGAACACCGTATCGACGGATTCAGGCATCATCGCAATAGAACCATGATTATCCATGGTGATCGCCAGCAGCAAAATTCTCCGCTCAACTATTTTATAACTATCCTCTCCAAACACTTTGATTTACCGATCTCCTGCTGAGTTGTGTGCCCCCAACAAGTAATTCCCTGCTTGACATTACATGCTCTGAATATATATGATTAAATAGTCATATATATTCAGGTTGTTGATAACGCTCTGCCGCCCATTATTTCTGGTACTTTTCCGGGCAGCAGCGATTGTAATTGCGTTTGCTTGGTATCTATTGAATATATAATCTAATGAAAGGCCATCCATTTCCTTGATATGAAAGATAAACTCTACGTCCAGGCTAATTCCCTGGCTCTGTTCACGATCTTCTACAACCTTGTTGAAGGCGGTGCTTCTGTCTGGTTCGGAACCGCAGATGAAACCCTGGCCCTGTTCGGTTTCGGTGTGGATTCATTTATCGAAGTCATTTCGGCAGTCGGCGTCTGGCACATGCTGCGCAGGATCAAGGCAAACGGCGGAGAGTCACGGGACGAATTCGAGCAGCGCGCGCTCAGGATCACCGGCGTTGCGTTCTACATCCTGTCAGCCGGGCTTGTGGTAACAGCCTTTATAAACCTTTACCAGCAGCACAAACCGGAGACAACCGTGTGGGGTATCGGCATCTCTCTGCTTTCGATGTCGTTCATGTGGTTTTTGATCCGCCAGAAAACAAGGGTCGGCACCGCACTCAACTCACCGGCAATTCTTGCGGATGCAGCCTGTTCCCGGGCCTGCCTCTATCTGTCGGCGGTTTTACTGTTTGCCAGTGTCGGCTATGAACTGACCGGCATCGGCAGTCTGGATGCCATTGGAGCCATCCTGATTGCCTGGTTGACAATCCGCGAGGGGCGGGAGGCTCTCGGCAAGGCCAGGGGAATGAGCTGTTCGTGCAGCTGCAGTTGCAGCGCCGGCCGGGGAGATGCGCCATGACATCCATTGACGTGAACATATCCAGACGTCTGGTGTTTGCCATAGCCTTGACCGCCATCACCCTGGTGGCGGAAATCATCGGTGGCATCTGGTCCAACTCCTTGGCTCTCCTGTCAGACGCGGGGCATGTATTCCTGGACCTGTTTGCCCTGATGCTTTCGCTGGGAGCGATAAAACTGGCGGCGAAGCCGCCAACCGACAACCATTCCTATGGTTTGCACCGAGCCGAAGTGCTTGCGTCTTTGGTCAACGGCCTGACGGTCTTTATAATGGCTGTGGGTATTCTCTACGAGGGAAGCAAACGATTTGTCTCTCCGGAAGAGGTAAAGACAACTCCGATGCTGGTCATCGCGGTTCTGGGATTGGTTGCCAACCTGCTGGCTGCCAAGGGGCTACACGGACACTCCCACGACGACCTGAATGTGCGCAGTGCTTTCCTGCATGTACTGGGGGATGCGGCGGCCTCGGTAGGGGTAATTGCCGGCGCGGTCTTAATGCGCTACACCGGCTGGTATCAGGCTGATCCGCTTATTTCTATTGCCATTGGCCTGCTGATTCTGGTCGGAGCCGGGCGGGTGTTGCGGGAAGCGACCCATATCCTGATGGAGGGTGTACCCCGCGGAATGTCGGTCGATCAAGTTGCGGCACAGATTCGCGGAATAGAGGGAGTGCTGGATGTCCACCACCTCAATATCTGGTCGGTCTGTTCACATATCTTTGCCCTGTCTGCTCATGTTGAAATAGCACCGGCCTATGACGGGAAGCGCAGTCAACTTTTGCACACCATCGAGCACGAGCTGCAGCACAGTTTTCATATTACCCATACGACTATCCAGTTTGACTGTTCCACCTGTAACGGGGGCCCGTTGATCAAGGATCTGAGCCATACGGAACGACAGGCTGCCTGCTGCGGCCATGAGCATTAATCCATAAGAGCTACAACAGCCAGGAGCTACCAAGCGATCCAGGCAAAGTTGTTCTTAATTTATCCCCTTTTGGCGGGAGATAATTGACCGCAACTTGCAGATATCCTGCCCGTTTCAGAATTCTTTTTGCATATCGGTAGCTCTTGCCGGGTGGTGTTGTTCCACCATTATACCATGCCAGCGCCTTTATTTTGTTCCCGTTGCAACGGTCCAAAAGAGCAGAGATGATTCTTTCGGCCTGGCTGGCCTGCCCGTGTAGATCTTTTGGCACAGAACCCCAGTTAGAGGCTATCACCTGCCAGGCACCACGCTCCCCGGCCGCACCAACCGCAACAGGATCACCACGGCTTTCTTCAATTGCAATGCTGATCAGCAGGTTTGCCATCGGGCTGTGCCGGACGGAGGCGACAAGTGCTGACGGATCGGCTACCCCGTGCTCGGCAACAAATCTCACCCGCTGTTCATTGATAATATCGAATACATCAAAATGCTTCACTTCCATTTTTGGTACACCGGAGTCAGCTCCCGCCTCAATTCCGGCAAATCCGGCAACAGTGACAGCAACCACAGCTGAGAGCGCCCATAGCATGGCTTTAGTAAGCGGCAGGTAATATCTATCACTCATATTCGGCTTCTCCTGTTTAATCCGGATATCTGTTTGTTTTCGTCCGTCAGGAATCAGTTAAACTATTCAAGCCCGACTTCCGAATGGATCGACGCATCGTTGCAGTTACATTTATCAGCTTTGGCTTAACTCCACGAAGCCTGGCGCACAGCATCCAGACATTAAGAAGTTGCAGGCCACATGTATCGGCTTTATCAATCCGGCCGCAATCAATCATGACCAGTTTCGTACCGCTTGCTTCTATCTGTTCCAGGGATAGCATCAACGAAGCCATATTTTTTTCCACTCCGGAAACCGTCCAGTCACCCTCCAGACGAGCCTCCGCACCTTCCATACGAACTGTCATACCGGCCTCCATATCCAGGAAACCGATCCAGCAGCAATAAACAGCTAACCGGCTATCAAAGCTGAATCAGTGTAGGTTTTGGTAGTGCAGGGACCCATCAATACATGCATGACGTTCTGCAGTCTTTCCGGCACATTGACCAGGGTCGGCTCCACCCCCCGAAACCTGGCACACTGCATCCATACATTGAGAAGTTCCAGACCGCTTATGTCGGCTTCTTTCATCAGTCTGCAGTCAATTCTAAGGTTTTTTTTACTTCCTGACTCTAACTGCTGTAATGAAAATGCCAGTGAATCAAGATTACGGATCACTCCGGTGAGCGTCCAGTCACCTTCCAAACGAGCCTCAGCACCTATCATGCAAATCGTCATGCAAACCTCCCAGCCCGATCTATTTTCTGAAATTCCAAGGTGTCTTACACAAGATGTGCCAAAAAAGTCAGATAATTAACCTTTCTTTTTTTGTGCAGTTATGAATAGAGCACGCTTTAATAAAGGTACGGTGTTTAAGCAAACGGGACAAGAATATGAGATTACGGGGTGATCTATCGCTGATAGCGGGACGTTACGGAACATTATACTTTTTTACCAGGGGCTCAACTTCTAACATAATTAACATATTTTAAACAGGATTGATTATTGTTATTTCGGGCTGGCAGTTAAAGCGGATCGGCAGTATTGAGGTTCCGAGGCCGGCACTGACATTCATAACCCCTGCCGCAGTTTCAAACCTGCCACGATCATACCTACCGACACCCTCCGGCAAATAAAGCGGCCCATAAAATGCGACCCTGACCTGACCGCCATGTGAATGCCCGGCCAGAATCAACGTGAATTTATTATCACCAAGTTCATCTGCAACGGCTGGATAATGCGACAACAGTATCCTGCGGGCTGCCTGTGGCGGGCCGAAAACAGGAGGCGACATGCTGGCAGCAATTCCGATAATCTCTATCTGCCGGTCTGCCGTTACTGTGCTTCTGTTTTCAAGCCAACTGCCTCCTGTCGCTGCAAATGCCCGTTGGTACTCTGCAGAGGATACACCACTCAAATAATCATGATTGCCTGGCACTCCATATACCGGGCATCCAAGCGACTTTATGAAGGCAAATGCTCCCTCCTTATATTCGGATCTTTCAATGAGATCACCGGTAAAACAGGCGAAATCAGGCTTCTGCCGTCGAAATTCATCAATAACTTTATCTGTTACAGAAGTGTCGCCATTAAAGTGAAGGTCTGTAAAATGTATTATTCCTGAGTATTGCCGCATTATATCCAAAGCAAGCCTGTTGACCTTAAGCTGCTCAGTCTCCAGCGTAAACTTATGAGCAAAAGTCACACCCGGAATCGCTGCAAGGGTAAAACTTAAAAATTTACGCCTCGATATTTTGACGATATCTGTCATAGGATTGCACGCTCAAACTGACATCAGAATTCGTGTTCTATAAGTTCCAGCCCTACACCGGTCGAATTGATGCGGGTGATCCTCCCCTTGTACCTGCAAAAAAAAGTTTCCGGGACATTGCTTAATATCAAACTGCATATATCCCCTTTCGTAACAACAACGTGATTAAAGTCGTGCAACTTCACCAGAGCTCCTGATATTGAAATATTCATAATTGCGCCGCTGTATCTCGAATCGGCGTAGTATAAGAGGCATTTTTCAGCGCAATTGATTCTCTGATGCTGTCTTTTCTCAGCCATAACACCTCCATCTTTCCCTGATCACCTATAGCAAATACCAAGCCACTGCATAACCGGTTGTAAACCATTAATATTTTTTTGACATACTTGTATTTGACTGTGCATTGTGTAAATTACATCGACAGTTTTATCAATAAAACCGACTATTGCTAAAAAAACGCAATAGAGGAATCGACAGTGCTGATCACTGAATATAAGTAGTTTCCATCCGGAAACTCCAGATGAGAAACTGTTGGTTTCCGATTTGGAAAGCGTTTTTTTGTCCCGGTAAGAAAATCGAGGGATTGTGCGGAGGCGTACGACCGTACGCCGCACAAGCAAGACCTAAAATTTACACTGCCAAGGCGGAAAAGCACCTTTTCCGGACGGAAACTAAGTAACACTGTGAATATTTTTAACATTCCTGGTATTTACTCTTCAATACGGCACTTAACCCACTCAGCAGCATCAGCTTACATAGTGGTTTAACACCAGTCGTCCCCCCGCAGCAACCGTAACAGCTCGTAGCTTCAGGACTTTTAATTATGGCACACAAAGTGATTAGCAATAACATCCGGATTTACTGTAGACGCCTTCTTCTCAGACACTATCTACCGGCATGGGAGTTCTGGATAATGGAAATGACTGTACAGCTTTACAACGAAAACGGTGCGGCCTGGGATGCTTATGTTGCATCCCGTCAGGACAGCACAAATTATCATCGCTATGGATGGCGGAAAGTAATTGAAAACAGTTTCGGGCACAGGACCCTGTATCTGACCGCTAAAAACAGTAACAATGAAATCTGTGGTGTCCTGCCGTATGTTCACATGAAAAGTGTCATATTCGGTAACTTTCTTGTTTCTCTCCCTTTTTTGAATTATGGCGGTCTTCTGTGCACCGAAGGCAGCACCGAAACACTGTTACTGGACTCATCCCGAAAAATGCTCGAGGGAACAGGTGCAGACCATATAGAGCTAAGACACCTTAAAAAATACAATGACGTTATCGAGACGAAGCAGCACAAAGTAACAATGATTCTTGAGCTGCGGGAAAACGAAGAAGATCAATGGAAAAGCCTGGATGCCAAGGTGCGCAACCAGGTGCGTAAAGCGGAAAAGAACGGGTTGCGGGCCGTTTCGGGGAGCCTGGATCTTCTTGATGGTTTTTACGAGGTATTTTCCAAGAATATGAGAGACCTGGGGACACCGGTGTACGACAAAAGTTTCTTTAGAAACACGCTCGAAGAATTTCCGAATTCAACAGAAATTATTTTAGTAAAGCAGGACAAAAGGACAATAGCTGCGGCTCTTCTGACATGGTACAAGGAGACGCTTGAAGTCCCCTGGGCATCATCGGTCAGAGACGCCCGCGAATTGTGCCCCAACAATCTTCTCTATTGGGAGGCAATCAGATTTGCCATCGGTAAAAAAGCGTGCAAGTTCGATTTCGGGCGTTCTACTCCGGGCGAAGGCACCTACTGTTTCAAAAAACAGTGGGGCGCCAAACCGGTGCAGCTATACTGGCAGTATCTGCTACGCGAAGGAGCGGAAATGCCGGAATTATCCCCGCATAATCCCAAGTATCGTCTGGCGGTTCAGACGTGGCAGCATCTGCCGCTGTTGCTGACTAACTTTCTTGGTCCGCATATTGTGCGCTGCATTCCGTAGGTACAGGTTCACATCACAATGCACCTGTGCAGGAACTGCTGTGCGCCGCTCAACGTCAGCCCGGTGTTGTCCGCCTTCTCTCAGCACCGTTATATTCCCCTCCCGAGCCTCGTAACGGATCATTGCCGACACGGACATAACCATCGGAACGGAAAAAGCCGACGATCTTATGATCACGAATGAGCCTGTCGATGTGAGTATCCTGGACCTTTCCAGCCATTAATTCGTTATAAATAACGCGTATCATCATTGCCCTCACCTCCTTTGTTATTGGCGGGCCACTGTGGTGTATCATGCTGTTTTAAGGGCTCAAACTATTCATTCACAAAGTAATTAGAACAGGCCATATCGATGTTCTCTCTGGTAAGCAGCGCCGGTTTTTTGTAATAGCGCGCGTCGACCATGATATGTTCAATGAGATCCCGCGGGTGACAGGCGCTTCGCTCCATGTTGTACTTTTGATAACACTCTTCG
>JAQUCU010000108.1 GCA_028686055.1 Desulfuromonadaceae bacterium | reverse complement strand
GCTCCTGCAGGATCATCATCCGATCCTTCTGGCGCATATCTTCAACGGCTTGAGCTATGCGTTCCTCCAGATATTTATTGAACTGTTTGAGTTGTTGCTCGTTTTTTATTCGCTCGGAGATGTCGGAGAAAATCGTTGCGAAACCGTTTTCCTCCCAGGGGATGACAGATATGTTGAAATGCTTCTCCATTGGTGGGAAATAGGTCTCAAAGTTGAAACCTTTTTGTGAATCAAATACAGAAGCAAATTCCTTAAGATATGGTGGGGCAACTGAGCTGTATGCCTCACTACTGGTCTTGCCAATCACTGAGTCTTTAGCGAGCCCAAGTATGGTCTCGTAGGCGTGGTTCACAGACACAATCCTGTAATCGATGATTTCATTATCATCGTTATGTATAAAGGTATGAAGGGCAACTCCTTCGTTCATATTTTCAAAAAGAGTCCGGAAACGGTGCTCACTTTCCTTAATCTTATCCTCGGCCCGTTTACGCTCGGTGATATCACGGACAAAGGAGCAGTTGAGCTCCTTGTTGCCTACTTTGACGTAGTTGGCGACGATCTCCACCGGAAACACCCTGCCGTCTTTTGCGATCAATTCGTTTTCAAACGTGAACGTACCTCGTTGCCTGAGTCCGGCAAAATGCTGCGGCCACTTTTCGGCATTAAAACGGGTATTGACATCGTGGACACTCAATCGGAGCAACTCCTCCCGGGTATAACCGAGAGATCGGCAGGCAGCTTCGTTGACATCCACGATACGGGCATCGGGCGCCACCCAGAAGATCGCATCTGAGGCGGAGTCCACACTGATGCGCGTTAATTGCAGAGCTTCCTCTGCCTGCTCCTTCCTGGCCAAGGTATCGGCAAGAATAACATTATTGTAGTTTGCCTTGGAAATCATCCGGGCCAGTTTTGAAATGAATCCCATGGCTTTCTGGACAGCCTCCCGGCTCCGGCGTGGCACTCGGTCAAGCGCCGCCAGATACTCTGCCTCATCATAGCCGAAGTGCCGCGCCTGGGCACGAAACAGCTCGTAATCCGGCTGCTCGTCATCGTAGAGAAACTGCCCCAGAAAAATGTTGCCGATATGCCTGTCTCCCAGCATGATCGGGGTGGCAATATCCCACATGTTGTTTTTACAGTGGTATTCCTTAAAGGTTCCCGGCGGGACGCCGCGGGAAAGAGATATGTCGCTTTCATGGCAGAACGCACATGATTCCGGCACTGCACGGTGGTAATTTACACAAATATCCTGCCATTCAGTACTGACCAGCACCGTGCCGTTGAGGTCGAGGATGGCGGCACTGATACCGGCAAGGGCATAATAATCATCCATCATCTCCTGAAGGGCAATTACATCGATAATGTCGGCCAGCTCGACGTTCGCGATATTCGGTTGACTTGAATTATCATTATCTGCATATTCTTGAGGCATCTTCGCAACCCTCTTCTGAGTATGTTGCTATAATATCCTTTTATAGCAGAGGTTCTCTTTATTACCAGCTGAAGTGACTGAAGTAACTAAAAAAGTCTGACTGGCGCCGGTAATGTGATAGATCGAGGGTTTCAAACCAGAGCTATTGGTGACGTGAAAAAACTAGATTTATACGTTTCACTGCTTTTATTACCTAGTTGAGGCATTCATCATTTCTCGTCTTTTCCAAAAGGAAGCTTCCGTTTGGTTTTGTGCAAGATAAAGACACACCACCTTGGAACCAGCAGAGATGAGAACTATCACCCAGCTCTCACTGAACAAGCTGGATTTCGTTAGATTTGAGAAGATTTCAGTGGACTTTGGAAGGAAGCGTTTTTTGTAGCTATTTGATATTGTTGGTTATTTAAATCTTAAATATTGGTAGTTTTCCTTATGGCACAGGTGATCCGGGAGCTGTGCTTGCTCGTAAGGTGCAGCCGACCTCGATCCTGCGGTCAATCTGGAAGAGCCACTGTTTTCTTCCGAACACTCCGTTAAAATGCTGGCTCTTCATGGATGAAGTGCAAAATGTACCTGCGATCGCTTCTACGCGCTTTTACGCTTGCCTTCATTAATAGTGGTAATGCCGGCAAGATTCTTCTTGCCGGCGCTCTTCAATTTTTTTCTGCGTAAGGTAGCGCGGAGTCCGAAAAAACCGCCCACTGCCGTCAGAGCCCAGATGGTTGCCGTTACCACAACCTCGCTAGTGGTAATCATCATACCCCTCCGGGCTGTATTTGTTCTTGTTCGTACTGTTCAACAACAAGCCGGTAGTGCTCACGGAATCCAGGCGGTACCTGAGCTTCGGCGGACTGGTATCCGGCTAGAATTCCTGGGCGCATAGATTCAGGAAGGACACGTTCCGAAAGGGGGTAGAGTACGTTGTCTTCCTTGTTTATATGGTCACGCAGCAGAGCGGCATACCCCACGGCATTGTCGGCAATCGCCTGATAGTTGTCGCTTTGTCCCGCCTGAACCTCATGTACAGCGGATTCCATTGCCAGGACAAAACTGCGTCCCTGATCGTGTTCCATCAGCATGGCGGCTACCGGACTGTGCTCCTTCGGCATGCCGTTATCGACGAGTGCCGTAAAGAGTACATCTTCTTCTTTGGCATGGTGGAAGCGGTCGGCGTAGTTGCGGATAAAGTCTACGCCATCGAGATAGAACTGCCAGTTCAGGTAGCTGCCTGCCGCCGTCTCCGGTGCATTTTTCTCCAGAAGCCCTATCATGCGCAGGATCAGTTTATGCTCTTCCACCAAAACGCTCGTAATATCTGTCTTCATCAGTTCCTCCTGTTGCCGTCGATGCCGATAGTAATGGTTTCCAGTGGCACATCGCGGCCGCTTTTCCGGATCGCCTCCGCCACCATGATCTGCAGACCGCGACAGCACGGGACTTCCATGATGGCCACCGTTATCTTGGGTGTGTCATTGGCCTGTATGATGTGTGCCAGCTTGTCCACATAGGGTGTCGTGTCGTCCAGTTTGGGACAGGCAATGGCCAGTGCCTTCCCCTTCAGCAGGTCGGCATGCATGTTGCCCATGGCAAAGGCCACGCAGTCGGCGCAGACCAACAGCTCGGCCGCCTTGAAATAGGGGGCCGTCGGTGGCAGAAGATGGAGTTGCACCGGCCATTGTCTGAGTTCAGAAACTGCCTTTACGTTGCTTGTTTCTTCGGTTAGCGGTCTTTCGATGACCTTTGCCATGCTGCCGGGGCAGCCGCACCCTGGATTTCCCATGAGTTACTCTCCTTTTTTCGCTAAACATTCGTTGATTTCCAGTTCAATTTTTGCTTCATCTTCCTTGGATAGACCATGAATAGATACGACATCCTTCAAGAGACATATACCCACCTTGCAGGTGACGCAGCCGATGTCATAACGGACCAGGATTTCACCGATCTCCGGATAGGTCTGCATGACATCCTGTATAGCTTGATCGCCAAGTTTGTTGTTGAAGTTCATTGAGTGCCTCCTCGCCTTGTTATGAATCCAGCTTAGCGGAAAAAACGGCGGAGGAGTTTGATGTAGATCAACAAACTGATTTGTTTTTTAAGGGAAAACTACAAAAGGCGAGAAGGCAAAACCATGCGTACCGGGTGCTGTGTGTTTGCGAAATTAACTGACTATCCGTCCGTCCCTGACATTAAATATCCGGTCAAACCCTTCCACCATCCGGTGGTCATGGGTAACGACGAGAACAGCCGAATGGTTTCCCACGGCCAGCTTTTTCAAAAGGACCATGACGTTTTTGCCGTTCTCTGTGTCAAGCGCCGCAGTCGGCTCATCGGCCAGAATGACCTTGGGCTTGTTGGCCAAGGCTCTGGCAATGGCCACCCGCTGGGCTTCACCACCGGATAAGGACATGGGATAGTTGTTCAGCCGATGGCCGAGATTGAGGGCAGAGAGGAGTTCAGTCGCCCGGTCCTTCGCCTCTGATCTTGTCTGGTGGTTGATCTCAAGCGCGATCATGACGTTTTCCATAGCAGTCAGAAACGGTATCAGATTGTGGGCCTGGAATATGAACCCGAGTTTTTCCCGGCGCAGCCGTTTCAGGTCCAACCCCGCTAACCACCCTTCATCGGCAACGGTAACGCCGTCAATGACTACCTTGCCGCGGGTCGGCTCATTGATCAGGCCGATGGCGGTGAGCAGTGTGGTCTTGCCTGAACCAGACGGGCCAAGAATGGCAACCAATTCACCAGGTTTTACCTGGAGAGAGGCATCCGCAATGGCGGTTACTGCCGTGTCGCCTTTCCCATAGATTTTTGTCAGATTTTCCACTTCAATCGCATACATGATTTCATCCACCTAATGCCTCCCCTGGTTCGATCTTCAATGCCTTCCGTATACCGACAAAACTTGACACCGTACAGATAACGATGACGATGCCAAAGAGCGCCTGCAGGTCAAAAGTTTCCAGGACGATCCGCCTGGGGAATTTCTCGTAGGTGAGCAAAATCAGCCCATAACCGATAACATAGGCAATTACTCCCATCAGGAGCGATTGCTGGAGGATCATGCCTATGATCACCCGGTTCTGGGCGCCAATCAGCTTCAACGTGGCAATTACCTTGATCTTATCGATGGTCGAGGTGTAGATGATCAGCGAGATAATAACCGCCGAGATCACGAGCAGGATGACCCTGAAAAGCCCGATTTGCATTCTCGCCTTCTCAATCATCCCCTTGGTCAGGATCCTGATTTGTTCTTCCGCCGAGATAGGACGAAAGTGATTCCAGCGGCTGATACGTTCCTGTACCTCAAGGAGGTTCGCTCCAGGTGAAAGCCGCGCCACTACGGCGTTGACAGTATGCGTCGATTCGGTGATACCGGCGATATTCTGCTTCAGGTATTTTGCCTGGACCGGTGAGAGTGACTGGATGCCGGCCAGGTTGGCATCGATTCGCGCCCGGTCGTTCCTGATGGCGTCGTTGTCTTTTTTGAACTGGATATCCTGGGCATCCGCCAGGCTCACATAAGCTGCCGGATCGCCACCGGAGGAGACAACCTTGCCTGTGATTCCCACTACGGTGTAGTCATGAAGTCCCAAACGAATCTTCTCGCCGATTGCAATCTTCATTGCCTTGGCAGCTACCATTTCATAGTGCTTCTGGCGGATGTTCCGTCCGCCAAGGATCTCCGTCGGTCCGCCAAAACCGTTCAGGTCATACCCGATCAGGAAGAAACGGAAAGGCTTTCCCTTACGTTCGACCTGGATCGTCTGAAATGAGAGCGGTGACGCCTCGGTTACTCCCGGCACCGCCTTGATCCGGTATGTTATATCTTCCGGAATGCGTGAACTCTCGGCAAACGGGCCATTGGTGTCCTGTTGCACCACCCAGATATCTGCTTTGACGGATTCTAAAATAGCCAAGGCGTCGGCAGAAAGTCCTCTATAGATGCCACCCATGCTTATCACAACTCCGATAAGCAGTCCCAAGCCAATGGTGGTCAGAATGAACCTGCCCCGATGATAGCGTATGTCGCGAATAGCGAGATTCATTTAGCAACCCTGACTTTCATGGCGTCTTTAAATTTTGCCATCTCCGCGGGTGATGCCAGTGCAACCCGCTCACCAACTGTGAGGCCAGTGACTATTTCAGTAAAGTTGCGCTGGTCAGCTATGCCGACGCTTACTTCCCTGAAGGTGAGTTTTCCGTTTGCCACCACCCAGACGCCACTTTTCTTGCCTTTAGAGACAATGGCGGCGGAAGGGAGAACCAGGGCACCTGCCTTCGTTCCGGTGATGATATACAGATCGGATTGTTCTCCCAGACGAAAGTTTTTCAACAGCCCGTTAAAGGCCACATCCACTTCCAGCTCTTCAGTCACCCGATCGCTCTGGCGCCCCAGGCGGGCAACAGTGCCTGGCAACTGTTCACCAGGTGAAGAACGGAGGGTGATGTTAGCTTCCTTGCCGACCTCCACACCCTTCAATTGAGATTCGTCCACGTTAGCCTTGACCCAGATGGTCTTGGGGTCGGCTAGTTTGAAGATCGACATCCCCGGCGAGACCGTGGCCCCCTTCTCCAAATCACGGGTGATGATAACCCCGTCCCGGGGGGCATAGATCAGGGTATCGGCCACCTTGCTTCTGGCAAAACCGACCCCGGCGCGGCCGGCTCGCTGTTCCATCCGGACTGCCGCAATTGCCGCCTGGCTCCGGCTCACCTCTTCCCGTGCCACCTGGCAGACGGTGTCATATTGTTCGGACTCCAGCTTGGAGACCAGGTTTTTTTCAGCCAGCGCCGTGAAACGCCGTGCATTTTTTTCCGCCAAGGCCAGGTTTGCCTTGGCCTTTCGCAGGTTGGCCTGTTCCACACTCAAGTTGGCGGCGGACCGATTCAGGCCCGCTTCGGCCTGATGCTGCTGCTGAAGTACGTCATTGTCCTCCATACGGGCAAGGAGCTGGCCTTGCTTTACCCGATCACCCTGGTCGACCAACAACTCCACAAGTCTACCGGTGATCTTGCTGGAGACGTCGACCACGACCTTGGCTTCGACCGTACCATTACCATAGACCTGGGAGATCAAGTCGCGTTTTTCAAGAGTAGTAACCTGTATCTTAGGCGGCGCAAGCAGTGTCATCTTCAGCGCGATGATCAAAGCCAGAACCATAAGCGGCCCGAACAGATACATTTTCTTGCGTACCAAGGTTTTCATGAGATCCATACGTTACTCCTTACACCACCTTATAAATTTTTTCCCACTGCACGGTCTAAACGGGCAATGGCAATGTAATAGTCGTACGTGGCCTGGATATTTGCTGTCCGTGCTTCGAGTGCCTGGGATTGTGCATCGGTCACTTCGATGATGCTGCCGACCCCTTCCCGATAGCGTCCTTCCGCCAGTGCTTTGCTTTCATTGGCGGCGCCGACTTCCATCTCGGTCGAAGCCATCCGGGCAGTTGCTTCATTGACGCCAAGCCAGGCTGATTCAGCCTCTTTGCCAATTTGTAGTTTGAGATTATTCTGTCGAGCCACGATGGCGTTGCTATTCGCGTTTGCCTCCCTCACCTGTTCGAGCGACGAGAAGCCCGAAAACAATGGTACGGTCAGGTTCAACCCCACTGCCCAGACGTTGCCGGCAGGGAAGAAGTCTCGGTCGGCATATCCGGCACTTGCCGTACCTGACAAGATTGGCAGATAGCTCCCCTTGGCTGTTTTCAGGTTGGCATCTGCCACCGATTTCAGTGCGGCCATTTGTTGCAGCTCGGTGCGACTCTTCACGGCATCCTGTTGTGCATGGCTGCGTTCAGGCAGAGTCACAGCAACATGAGCAGGCTCGACTGGTGAGCGGCCCTCCAGAGAAGCTGTCCCCAAGGCGTTGGCCAGCTCAACTTTTGCGATTTCTTTATTGTTTTCTGCCCTGATCAAAGCGGTCCTGGCCGCAAACAGATTCGCCTCGGCCCTTGCAACATCCACCTTCGCCCTGATCCCCTGAGCAAAGAATTCTTGCGCCTGCCGAAACACTTCCTCCCGTGCCTTGACGGTTTCCCTTACGGCAATGGCCTGCTTGTCAGCCGCAAGAAGTAGATAAAAGGCGGTTCTGACGCGCAAAGCCAATTCTTGCCTGGTCACGGCAACGGCTTTATCGGCGGCTTCTCTAGTGCTGCGAGCCGCGTCAACCACGCCGGCGGTGCGACCAAAATCATAAATAGTCTGTTTCAGGTATACGGCGGCAGTGTTTACTTCCGTCGCCTTGATACTTTCCAGAGCCGTGAGGAAAGACCGTCCCTTGCTCCAGTCGGCGGCTACGCTGATCTGGGGGTAGTAGTTGGAAAGAGCCAGGCCGGTTCTCGCCTCGGCGCCATGCAAACTCTCCAAGGCCTCAATCACCTGGGGGTGGTTGTTTCTGGCCGTCTCTAACGCTTCCTCAAGAGTCAGGGGGAGAGCCGCGTATAGCGGCATAGAGGACATAAACAGTATGATCAGGCAAAACACGACAGGTTTCATAACGAACCACCTATAATTTCAAAAAATAATAAATTATTATGCGAATATGTACTCACATAACAGACAAAAAAAATCAGCTCACTAATCCGATAAAATTCCCCCAGAGTTTTTCGGCATCGCCTTTGATATCAAATGATGCAGTGCCGATTGTCCAGCGAAAAACTGTAATTTGGATCATACCGAGGAGCGTCAGTGCTGTTTCCCGGGGGACCAACCCCTGTCTGATCTCCCCTTCCTCAATCCCGGCCGCGATAATGCCGGCAATGGTGTCAACGTAGTTACCGATTCGTACTGCCAGGAACTCCGCCACATTGCGCTGTGTCAGATGAACGTCATCGGAAAAGACGAATCGCGGGATTCCCGGTTGTTCTGACAGGAGAGAGATATGCGAGCGAAAAATGGTCTCCAGCTTTTCTATCGGCCTGCGGCTTCCCCCGGCGATCGTGGCAGCCTTGCCCATAACCTCACTGCCGATGAAATTACCAATGGCGGCATAAATGTCATCCTTGCCGCCAAAGTGCCGGTAAATGTTTGCTTCGCTCATTCCAGCCTGTTCAGCGATAGCCGCAATGGTAAGGGCGCGCACTCCTTTTTCTCCGACGACTGCGAGTGCTGCCTGAATAATTTCTTCCTTACGAACACGGGTACTTTTCTTTTGCAATAGTGTCACCTCATGTGAACATGTATTCGCATATTATTCAGTAATATTCATTTCGTCAAGAAGATCTTTTCTGTTTAGTTATCAAAACCATAATCTCGGACTGAATATCTGCTGGATCAACCTTCGCCTGCTGCAGCAATGCCCCCCAACTCGTTCCCCCCGTCTTGACCTCTCGATAGAGCTGAGTTGCTGTCTGTCTTCTCTTTGCCGCAATCAGACTGGCCATAATCAACTCCTGATTACCGGCACCTGCCCTGCGAAGTGCTGACAATTCCGCTTCAGCGTAAAAGCGGAAGCGTATCAGCAGCTCGTCGACCACCGCATTAGCCAGGCATTCGTCAGCAGCATTGCTTCTCAGCGCCTCGGCAACCCTGCTTCCCAATGACTTGACAGGGATAGCCAACGGTGCGGCCACCTGCCGCCAGGAACCTTTGGCTCTGTATTGCTCAAGCAGAATTTCCGGGTCTGCCTCGGATCTGGCTGCCAGCCAATAGGCAATCCACAGGTCATCAGCTGACAACCCTTTTTGCTTCTTGAGTACGATCGTTTTTTTCTCAACACCAAAGACGGCGGCAAAGAAAGAGTTCTGGGTCGTGGCAAGGAAATAGGGATCCGCCACTGCCGGGTGTGCCGGGTCATAGGAGCGGTCGGTGAAACAGTGGCAGGTAATGGCAGGTATGGCCAGTGCAGGCATAGGGAGCATGAGGAGAATAAAAAGACTGAGTTGGAATCTGTTGCAGGTAACGGGGCGCATGAATTATCCTTTTGCAGGTTACAGCCAATGTTTGGGGTAATTGCGGTGGTACACCACATTATTCGTAAAGATTGCCACCGTCAGAAGGATCAGGGCTCCAGCCAGTACCGGCAGCAGGATGAACCCCGGGCCAACCGCCCCCTGCACTCCGATCAGGGCGGTGGCTCCTCCCGGCGGATGGGTTGTATGTGTCATGTTCATCACAAAAATGGCCAGACCAACCCCGATTGCCATGGACAATGGCGTGGAGCCGAAGATGGCTACCACAACCACCGCTACTACAGCGGAGACAAGATGGCCTCCTACCAGGTTGCGGGGCTGGGCCAGCGGCGAGTCATTGGCGCCGAAGAGGAGAACGGCCGAAGCACCGAAAGAGCCGATCAACAAGGGGCGGCCAACCAGCGTGGTCATTTCAACAATGGCCAGGAGACCCAGAGTGGCGCTGATGAAGCTCCATACGGCATAGCGCAGCGACATCGGCGGCCGCACCCCCCAGAGCGGCGCTCTGCAGCTTCGGGGCAGCCTGGTCAGCCTTTTTTTAATCACTCGTTTTCTCCACGTGATAATTGAAAATGTCTCTTCATATTATGGCCATATCTGCCTCAGTGACTCAGGTATGGCACAAGAGGTACGAGCCGCTGATAATCAGCATAGCCTAACGAACTGTTCCAGTGGCCGCTGGCCATTCCAGCCCCAATCCCCGTCATAAAGATAAGTACAACCACTACCGGATAACCCCAAATCGGCAGCGACCGCTTCCGGAAGACTGGCTGCATGGCAAGAACATTCCTCTCCGGACAGCTCCCCACACAGGTGAGACAGCCCGTACACTCCGGCGAAGAAATCACCGTGCAGGAATGCACGGCAAGTCCGGATGG
>JAQUCU010000107.1 GCA_028686055.1 Desulfuromonadaceae bacterium | reverse complement strand
TGAAAAAGTTTTTTGAGAATGTCATCTACTGCCTTCACGGTGATTGTGTTCATCGCCTCGCCGCCGCCGCCGAACAACCGATCGTTGATGCCGATACCGCCTTTTGTGGTGGAGGCAGCCCACACTACTTTGCCGGTCTGGGCCTCAATCATCTGCATGCTCAGGGATATGACGTTGGCCGCCGAACTCCCGGAACGAACCTCTCCGTACTCCTTGATGGTACCGGTAATAATGGCGTCTGCCTTGATGACGGCGGCCAGCTTGATCGTCTCTTCAGTGCTTGGCGCCGCCGGATTTGCGACTGAAACCCGGCTGATCCCCCTGGAAACCTCTCCCGGAGGGATGACATAGATCGCTCCGGTTGCCAGAAGCGCGGTGCTGAAAACGTCCCGTACCCGCTCAGCCGCAGAGGTCTCCCTGGTCAGGTTTGCCAGCGGCAGAACCCCCACGGTTCGTATGGCGCCAAAATCCATATTGGCATCGCGATAAACGTTTAGCGGGGCGGCACAGCCGCAGAGGCCCGTCAGCAGCAGCAATAAAATGATTTTCTTGAAACATGTGATCATGGTCTGCCCCTTACGGCGTGGCCCTGCGGGCCTCAGAATGACATGCGCAATATGGCGCTGAAGGTCTCGGATTCCGTTGTCCCGGAAAGCGAGGTGGTACGCAGCAGAGGATAGGAAAGATCGAGATTGGCACTACGGGTGATCTTCCATGAGAGGCTCGGTGAAATCAGCCTGCTCCGCTCCTCGTTAATATTGCGGATGTTTTCCTGATAGGAAAAATTAAACTGCAGAGTCCCGTCCGGAAACGGCGACCAGTTCACCCCGTAATTCTGGGTTATGTTGTTTTTTTGCTGCGCCTGCTTCAGAAATCCGAATGAGGCAACGAGGTAGAGAGTCGGAAACGGGCGATAGGTAACGCCCATATCCGCGCGTCTGGTTTCCGAGCTGACGCTTTTGTTCCCTCCCCCGGACTGATCTGAATGGTTCAGATTGACGTTGAAGTTCAGCGACAGATCACTGCGCGGCACCAGATTCAGGCCGGAGTTCATGCTATAGGAGAAAACCTTTTGACCGTTCATGTTGACGGCGCTGCTTGCCCCGCCATTGAGACTCACATTAACCCCGCGGTACAGCTCAGCCGTATTGCTCAAATAGAGAGATTGGGTGTCATCGGTCTTTCCCTGAAAACTTTCGGTTCGTCCGGAATACGCCAATGTGTGGCTCAGGCTCTTCAGGGGAATCACACGAACAGTTCCGCTGTAGA
This sequence comes from Desulfuromonadaceae bacterium, assembly GCA_028686055.1. Lineage (GTDB taxonomy): Bacteria > Desulfobacterota > Desulfuromonadia > Geobacterales > Pseudopelobacteraceae > JACRCG01. The sequence continues at coordinate 9,026 of JAQUCU010000107.1, read as the reverse complement.
CATATGCCACCCGGCGCCCGAGCGGATCGTAACTGTCTTCCCTGGCAACCCTGCCGCTTACGCCGACCACGTCGTTGAAGTGATGGTCTCCAAGGAGGGCGTTGTCCAGCGTCCATTTGAGAAAGCCGTTCGGAGCGCTATTCACCAGATAGAATGAACTGTTGTAGAAGAGGGATGGTGAATCGAGGAGCCGAACCTTGACGTCGTAATTCAAGGTATTGGAAGTCACACTTGTTTGCCCCTTAACCGATGCCGCGAGAACTTCGTCGAACGCCTCGATGCCGGTGACAGTAACGCTGAGAGTGTTGGTCGTTATAGTACTGGCGTTCAATGCGTTGATAACGTTCGGATCGGTCGGGTCCAACTGGGAGACCACCACCTTGACATACCGGGTATTAGTCGTATCAAACGTGATCTGGAACTGGTACAGAATGTGATCAAAAGCTGCCTTTACCCCATTCACCGGTGTCCAGGAAAAGTTATCAGCACTTTCATATACTGTCCAGGTGTAAAGAGGGACTATATTTTTTTCAAAGTTAGACAGGCTGATCTTTGCCGGGAGAGCAGTGAATATTTCCGGTGAAATCGAGACAAGGACCCTGTTTACGTCCGTCTTTCTGGAAAAATCAAACCCCATGTTCTGTGCCGGCGGCTGAATCTGTGTCGTCGTGCCGATCTCGGCGTTGACTTGACCAGACAACTGGTCGAGCGTGACATATAAGGAATCCAAAAGGCTGGGCACGGATTTGTACAAACGAACCTGGTTGCTGATCGACAGGTCTACAACCCCCTTGCCGCTCGTGTCGGTGTTTGTGGTCTGCCTGCTGATGTTGTAGGACGAGTAGAGCGATACCCTGTCCTGAAAAAACTGGCCGCTGTACGCTGCCCTGGCGGAGTTGGTGGTCTGCTTGACAGTGACATCCTGAAGCTTGTCGGTATGATCGTTGTAATTGCCCGCATATCTCAAATCAATCCCCTTGAGGCGGTAGGCCAGACTGAGTACTGCCCGGTCATTGGTAATGTCCTGTGAAACCCTCTGATCATCAAAGAGGTTTGACCGCTCCAGATTCAGGCCCAGTACGGGAAGCCCTTCCGGCCGCCAGTTGAACGCACCGTGGTAGGATTCACTGTTCTGGCCGGTCGAAGACGCGCCCGAGGAGGTGGTGCTCTCTTTTCTCTTGGAGTAGCCGACGCTGGCATTCAGGAGCGGCGTTCCCAGGTTGAGATCAGCGGAAGGGAGACTGGTCGTAATCTTTGAATCCGAATTCTGGTCGCCGGCGGTCAGCCAGCTCTGGTCGGACTCGAACAGATAGCCGGCGCGCAGCGTCAGTAGCGGAAAGAGGCCCTTGTTCAGCATCAGGTTATACTTTTGGGTAAAGGCGTTACCTTTGTTCATAGTGCTGTTTCCGCTCGCATCCTGCGTTTTTGATACCAGATGGCTGTAATCCTGTTCCATAAAACCGCTGATAACATCGGCAACGGACAGTGCCGGCCAGATCAGCCCCAGGGTGAACAGCAGCAGAGCCGCGTACCTGCGCACAGAGGTTGATCCGGGTTTTCCACCGAACTGCACGGCCCGCTTACCTCTCTCCCATCAGTGCCACCCGGTAAGGTTCCGCACCCACGTCGAGTTCGGCTTCAACCTTGTAGTTGACGAGATTAATTATCTGCAGCGTATGCCGGGGCGCGTTCACGACCACGAGTTTGTTTTCCTCGCCGTCAATGGTCATATAGGTGGCGCTGCCGCCAGTACCGATTGTTGCCAGGGTGTTGAAAGAGAAAGGCTCATACACCTCGGCCCAGGCATCGTGTTTTTTCCCGGCGTAGACCAGATCCGTCAGCGGGTCGACCTTCATGCTGATCATGCCCATGCCCACATAGAGCCGTTGCTGTACGGACATGGTTGTCGGGTTGAGTATCGTCAGGTAGGAACTCAGTTCGTGGATGGTGTAGAGCCTGTCACCCGCTCGGTTAAAGCCGCCCCGGGACGCTCCCGCTTCGGAAGCTATGGTGGCGATGACGTTTCGCCGGGGGATATCTATCACCGAGAGAGTGGCAGCCAGACTGTTGAAGATATAGGCTTTCAGGCCGGCCGGGTCGATGAGGACGGCAGAGGGGCCGTCATCGACGCTGACGCGCGCCAGCTCCAGAAACGACAGCGGGTCAATGACGCTCACCATGTTCGAACCGGCATCGACCGCCAGCAAGGTTTTGCCGTCCGGAGTCAGGGCCAGTTCAAGGGGAGCGTCGCCGTTCACGAGCCGTATGCGGCGGATCTCTTCGCCGGTGGTGATGTCGATGACCGCAACGGCATCCTCGCCGGCAAGGGCGACGTACGCACGTTTGCGCTGTTGATCGAAAACCACCCCGCGGGGCTCTTTGCCGGTGGCGATGACGGCGACCACCTGCCGGTACTGCTTGTCGAAGACGGTGATCGTATTATCACCGGAGTTGGTAACATACCCTGTCAGGCCGCTTACCGGTTTGCCGGGAGAACGGATGGTGAAGATCGGAGCAAAGGCGAACCCCTGGCGAACCGCTTTGGCATAGTCGAAGGTGAGCGTCAGGAGCCCTGCCTGCTGGCGCTGGATAGTAAACGGAAACTCAAGGACGGTCGCATCACTGCCGGTCAGAAGGGCTGCAGACGCCTCTTCGGTCTGCAGCCTGGGCTTGCTTGCCCGCAGCGCCAGGCCGCGGTAACTGCCGGGGGCAAGATTCCCCGAGGCGAGGAACCGCTGGCGGTTCATATTTTTACCGCTGATATCGTGCAATGAAAGCTCCAGTGGGAATTCAACGCCGTCGTCACGGATGGCGCTTACGGTTTCGAGGGTGAAACCGAGACGATCGCTTTCCCGGGGGAACGGCTGAACATAGAGAAATAGTTCCCCTTCTTCATCCAGAGGAGGTTTGATTGCGGCGAGCTGGGACTGACAGCCGGCCAGCAGCAGAAAAACAAGAATGGTCAGAAACCGTACGTACAAAGTGAAGTCCTTTTACTTGATCAGCAGAAAAAAAGCGGGCTGACTTACGGGTCAGCCCACTTGTCTGTGTGCCGGGAGATGATCAAACCCTCCCGGCACCTAACCCCGCCGGATTAATCCTTGGCGTGGCACTTGTTGCAGAGCGACCGCTGATAGGTGGCGTAAACTGTTGCCGGACGGTCGTAGAATGTTGCCTGAACCTCGGCCTGGGTCTTGCCCATGCTGTACTGGCCGTAACCGCCTTCGCCGACCACGCCGGTTCCCGGATAGGCGCCCGCAACGGTGAGGAACTCGGACTTGTTGTTCCAGCGAGTCATGCTGTCCCAGCCGGAAGCGTGAGCGCGGTGGCAGGAGAGACACATGACGTTGGAGTTAGCATCGGCGCCAGCGGTCTGGGTACCGTCGTTTAGCGCATGAAGAGCCAGGGCGGCGCGATCCTTGGTACCTTCTTCGAACGGTACCATTGAGGTGTAGGCCGTAGCCACGGTGCCGGTAAAGTCGGCAGACTTCACGTAGGCGTTGTAGTTGGCGAGGACGGTAGCCCCGAGCGTGGAATCGCTGCTGGCCGGGTGGAGGAAACTGGTGCCGGCGTCCAGAGCAGCTGCGCTGTTGTGGATACCGGTGTGGCAGTTGGAGCACCATTCGGACATGCCGGTACCGTAGGCGACACGGGTGTCGGTAGTTGTTTCTTTACGGTTATAGGCAGAGTTGACAACAGCATAGGGTGGATCGGCAGCGAAGGCGGTAATGCCGGCAACGCCGGTGACTGAGTCAGGCAGGTAGCCCTGGCCGGCGAGGAGACGGTAGACACCGACAGCTTCGGTAGTGGTCGGCAGGGCGCCGTAGGAGCCGGAGCCATTGATCGGGAGCGACTTGTTCACGTCACCCGCAGTTGCTGTGGCGGAACCGCCTACGACCGGACGCTGCACCGTGCCGGCGGCATCGACGATACGGTACTTGCCATGGGGATCGTGGCAGCTGGAGCAGGCCAGGTTGCCGGCCGGATAGACGCCGCCCGGAGCAGTAAGAAGGGTGGAGTCGGCGGCCATGCCGTAATCGGCAGCAACGATGTTGTGGCCGTGACGCTCGCCAGGGCTTGAAATCGGGGCACCGTAGGAAGCGGTGGCAGTGAAGGACTCTTTAGTCCAGGCAAAGTCACCGCCCGGGGTGTAGTTGGCCGGCACAGTGCCGCCAGCTGCTGCGTCAGTGGTGAGGATATGGTAGCTGCCGGCACTGGCAGCGGGCTTTGCGTGGCAGTTGAGGCAGGTGGAACTCTGGTCGCTACCCTGGAGGAGGTAGTTGACGCCTGTGAGCGGAGCTCTTGTATTGCCCATGGCTTTGTTACCGGAAGAGTTGTGCATGGTGTGGCACCCTTCGCAGTACGCGGCGCCGCCGTCGTGGAAGGCGAGAGCGCTGCCGGAGGCCGCAAGCGACATCAGCGTTGCGGCTACAAAAATCTTTGATGCTTTCATTCTGTTTCCTCTCTTTGTTTTCATTTTTTTTGTGTTCCTGATAACCGTTGTAACTGCTCTTGCTACTTCTCCGTGTTGTAAGTTTTTGCGGTAATCACCCCCTTTTTATTGATGCCGTCCAGGACCAGTCAGTTTGTAAACATCCGGTAAACACTGACTCCCCGTGAACGGGTTTGGGCGACATAGACTCTGTCGCTGTTGACTGCCAATTCCATTGGGGCGATGAGATTGCCCGGTCCGAGTCCCCGGAACCCGAACTCGTTCCTGAAATTGAGCTCCTTATCAAAAACCATGACTACACAGCGCAGCATGTCAGCCACGTAAATATTGCCGTTATCGTCGGCAGCAATGCCGCTAATGACGTTGAATTTGCCGGGTGCGCTGCCGCGGGAACCGAAAACGCGCACCTTTTTGTCGGGTGAGACCACATAGGCTGAAAAATGAACCGGTATGGTGAAGAGGAAGTTCCCCTGGCGGTCGAGGTTGAAGCCGACGATGCCGGAATCCCTACGCGCCTTTTCATCCAGGCCGAGGATGGCGGCAAAATCGTATCCAGCCACAAACGTGCCGTTGAGATCGGTCACCGCAACCTTCATCGCATTGCGGTCCACCAGGTAAAGCCGGTCTTTGCGGCTGAGAAGGCTGTCGGGAGAAAAACCGGCCGTGAACTCCGGCGGCAGGTCCTGGGGGACCAGCTTTGTCAGCGGTTCACCCCTGAAGTTGCAGCGGGTGACCCTGTACGCGTCACTGGAGCGGGACAGGAGGTAGATATCGCCGGTGGCGGTAGCCGTTACCGCCATAATCGAGCCCAGTCCGCCATTATCGCCGAAGCGGTAGGTTTCCATGCCGCTCTCGTTGAAAATCTGCACGCTCCTGTCGGCGGTGTTGACGATGTAGGTCTCCCGCTTGGTCGTGTCGGCGAAGATATTCACCCAGTTGTAAGGGATGGGACCGGTGAAGTCGGAAAGGGTATAGACATAGGCGGCACGCATCTCATTCGCTAAAGCCGGCATGGCTCCGGCAACGAAGAGCAGGAGAGTGATTATGGTGATGAGATGTGTACGTGTTTTCATGATTTCGCTTACCAGTTATTCCGGTTGCATGGCATTTTCAGAAAGCGAGTGATAGATAGTTTAAATTTATACGATTATTTCCCTTACACGAACCTTACGGTTTGATTACATTTTTGTCATATTTGTTTACCGATCAGATAGGGTTATATAATTGGATAATGCCGTGCGGATGGTTACTGCCGGATGACAGGAAAATGACATTTTTGTCATTTTAGGAAAAAGCGGGCGCAGCTGTAGAGCGTCATTCAGAGGGCAGAGAATATTAGATACAACAGGGGGGACTTGCGTTGTGTGCAGACAGGTATGTGTGGAGGGTGTAGTGACGGGATGCGGGATGTAATCAGGTTAACGCGTCGCAGACAGGGTCATCCTTTGCCGGCGGAAAAGCGAGCGTTACATTCGTTCCACTTCCGGTGGTGCTGCATATTGTTATCGTTCCACCGTGGAGATCCATGACAGATTTGACTATGGCAAGGCCAAGTCCAAAACCTTCCGGATGAACCTCCCGCATTTTATCGCCCCGGTAGAACCGGTTGAAGATCTGCGACAGGTCTTCCTCAGAGATGCCAAAACCGGTATCATTCAACGTTATGACAATGGTATCGTCGTCTCTCCGGCTGATGGCGATCTCGATGCGAACACCAGGCGGCGAATAGTAGAGGGCATTTGCAAGGAGGTTACTGATGGCGCGGTCAAACATAGTGCGGTCTGCGTAAATATTTCCCGTACCACTGACGACAACAACTGCGTTGTGTTCCTCTGCCAGCGCCTCGAAAAAACTTATAATCTTGTTGACCTCATTCGGGACATTGAACCAGTCTTGCTGGATTCGGATGGCGGGATTTTCAGCTCGAGCGAGAAAAAGCATGCTGTCGATGATCCGTGAGAGCCTCTGATAATCCTCCACATTCGATTCAATGCAGTTTCTGTATTCATCCGCCGTCCTAGTTTGACCGAGGACAACCCCGGATTCAACGAGAAGGTTGTTGACCGGGTTGCGCAGTTCGTGGGCAAGGTTGGAGGAAAGCTGAGAAAGCCGGTTGAAAGACTCCTCAAGTCGCTGGAGCATACCGTTGAATGCGATGGCAAGACTACGGAGTTCTGTGGGCCAGCGTTTCGGGTCGGTACGCATGTCGATCCGGGCCAGCGTTATCTTTTCAGCTATGCAGGTGATCGCCCTGACGGGCCTCAGTGCGTGTCGGGCAACAATGATGCCGACCCCTGTCGCCAGGATTATGCCGAGGAAGAAAAAAACGCCGATTATCTGCTGCTTCTTTGCAACAATATCATCACCGATGGAAATGTCGGACGCAATCTGAATGATTCTTGTTTCTTTTCCACCGTAACATTTGAACTCCCGGGATGTGGTCAGGAAGTGACGGCCGTTCACATCGTGCCGGAGGTAACGCTTTTCTGTAGGCAGTCCCCTCTGTAAAGGGTGGGAAAACCATGATTCAGGGATCACATCCGACATGCCCGGAGTCTCGAACAGTACCTTGTCACCTGCCAGTACCCGCGCGTAATACTCAGGGGAACCGACGTTGTCCCCCTCCCACTTAATGTCATTTTTGATAATTTGAATATAGTCCCGTTGGTTTTCAATGATTGAACCGTAGACTTGTATGCGATTATCTATGGATTCTTCTTCGACCCGTGAGATACTGTCGCGGAGAGACCAGGTGAAAAAAATGGCAACAAAACCGAGGGTAACGACGGCGGAGAGGGTATAGAGAAACGCCAACCGACCGGTGATCGACCAGGGTCTGCGGCGGGTAATAAGCCTTTTAGCGTTCTTCAAGAACATAACCCGCTCCGCGGAGCGTATGAATCAATTTTTGAGGGTAAGGGTCATCCACTTTGGCTCTCAAACGCCGCACGGCAACGTCAACAACATTTGTGTCACTGTCAAAATTCATATCCCACACCTGGTCGGCAATGATGGACCGGGAGAGGACATCACCCTGGTGTCGTGCAAGCAACGAAAGGAGTGAAAACTCCTTTGGGGTAAGATTGAGATGCGCGCCACAACGGCTCGCCTTGTGTCGCGGGAGGTCTATGAGTAGGTCAGCAATCTCTATCAAATCCGGTTGGCGAACCGGTCCGCGCCGCAGGATGGTTTTTATCCGGGCAAGAAGCTCGGTAAAGGCGAACGGTTTGACCAGATAATCATCGGCTCCGAGCTCCAGACCCTTGACCCGGTCCTCAACCGCATCCTTGGCAGTCAGAAACAGTGTCGGTGTCTCCCTGTTCATACGTCGTATCTCTGATATGATCGACCATCCGGAACGCCGGGGAAGCATGACATCAAGGATAATCAGATCATAATCAACATTCACGGCGAGGTGAAGACCGTCTTCGCCATTGTGGGCCAGATCGACAACATATCCGCTCTCGTTGAGACCGCGGTGCAGAAATGAAGCTATCTTTATCTCGTCTTCAACAATAAGAATGCGCATACTCACAGGGTTCCTTTATCAAACATTGTTGACCATAAAGGTTGTGATCAAGTTTTGTTGACTATAACGATTGTGAATATAATAATCAACCCCTTTCATTTCGCTGCATAAGGAAAAAGGCCTTGCACGTATAAAAATACGGTAAGCCCCCTATCTCACTGATCATATATGGGGGCTTACCGTATTTAGTATGAATTTTTAAGGGGAAATTATCCTGACATCCCGTTTTGGTCTAACTCTTCTTGATGAATGTCCCCTTCTCATACTCTTCAAATGCGACCTTCAACTCTTCCTGCGTATTCATGACAATCGGGCCGTACCAGGCAATAGGTTCGCCGATCGGCTTGCCGGAAACAAGAAGAAAACGCACCGCGTTCTCGGTCGTAGTAACCTGCACTGAATCCCCCGCATGTTCAAACAGCACCACCGTTTCCGGTTGGCATGAGCAGCGGCGTTCCGTATCGGACCAGCTGGCGCTGGTGGTTTCGTGTGCATACGCGTCGCGGCACTCGTCGAAAAAACCTTCACCCGAAAGAATGTAGGCAAAGGCGGTATGCCCTGCCGGGATCGGGCGCCTGAATACGGTTCCGGCAGGGACGCTGATATCCAGCATCTCCGGCTCGATGACGATGCCCTTCACCGGACCCTGTACGTTTCCGACCGTGCCGGCTATAACCTTCACCGCTACCCCCCCTTCCAGTGTTACTTGAGGGATATCCGCCGCTTTAATATCACGGTAGCGGGGCGGCATCATCTTCTGACTGGCAGGCAGGTTGGCCCAGAATTGGAACCCCCACATGGTTCCGCTGGGGCTCTCTTTGGGCATCTCCTGATGGATGATGCCGCTGCCGGCGGTCATCCACTGCACATCACCGGCGCCGATCACTCCCCTGTTTCCCATACTGTCACCATGTTCTACCAGACCTTCCTGTACGTAGGTGATGGTCTCAATGCCGCGGTGTGGGTGCCAGGGAAAGCCGGGCAGATAATGGGCGGGGTTATTGGAATGAAAATCATCAAGCATCAGAAACGGGTCGAACTGAG
>JAQUCU010000106.1 GCA_028686055.1 Desulfuromonadaceae bacterium | reverse complement strand
GTTCTGTTTGCATGATGCCGGTTGTTTTGAATATCCGAACTAAAACCTGCCCTCCACGATCTTATCAACACTCACCCCGATTGATGCCGATCCCCATGTTTGACAAGCGTTCATTATGATGTAATTCTGTACGTGGTGTCTCAAGTCAGAATTTAAAGGGTACGGGTCTGCTCTTCCGGAATGAATTAACTGTTACAGGGAGGAATTGATGAAGATCATTTTTGTACTCATCGGGCTGTTGCTCACGACTACAAGGTTTGCCGGTGCTTCTGACAGCTGCCTCACCTGTCACTCGGATGCCAAACGCATGTCATCCCTTGGGGCTGTCGCACTGACGGTAACAGGTGAGGAGGTCGAAAAGCAGAGTCGCATGCCGGCCGGATGCAGCGATTGCCATCTGGGCAACCCGGACGCTAACGAGCAGGATAAAGCCCATGCCGGGCTGGCCCGTCTGTTGGTGGTGCGTAAAAAAGGACTTACTGCTGACAACTCGCTCCGCAGATTGCCGTTGCAGTTCGGCACCAATCCGGCAAACCGCATTTATGTCGGAACCGATAAGGATGGCACTATTACCAGGGATGCCTCGGTGGCGGCCGTTTCATGGCATGACAAACGGCGTGACACATTGACCCAAGACTTCGACGTGCTGAAGAAAACCTGCGGGAAGTGTCATGAAAGGGAGTTCACCGAATTTTCGAAAAGTACCATGGGAACCAATGGCAAGCAGAGCCAGTATAAAGGTTTTCTGGACCCACGGCGAGGGCCGCACAACTGTGGCCCATGGTTCGAGGGAAACTTCGAGCGGATGCAGGCCACCACCTCCGTACCGATGTCGCGGGAGAGTCACCTGATAAACCAGAAGGTCTGCAACACCTGTCATGTCGGCTGCCTTGACTGCCACTTTAATCCTCGGCCGAAGGCGGCGGGCGATCAGACAAAAGGGGCACACAGCTTCGTGAAGACACCTCCCTCTGAGAGCTGTTACGGCAGCGGCCGAGCCTCTATCTGTCACGCTGGTCCGGAAGACCGCCGTCGCGGTGCCGGTTATTTCGGCGGCTCATTTTCCTACCCCGATGGTAATGAACCCGATGTCCATTTAAAGGCCGGGGTTGGCTGTCTCGATTGTCATGAAAGCACTAAAACAAACGCATCCATCGGCCATGCCATGGTTAGGCGTCAGGCAGGGGATTCCTGCGTGCGTTGTCATGCCGTTGCAGTCAAAAGCCATGCCGTCTCGCTCCACAGGAACCTCTCCTGCGAGGCATGTCACATCGGGCAGGTGGCTGGTTATCAGGGCACCTATTGGGGGCCGGGAAAGGTGGCCGGTGTCGCTACTCCATATTTCAAATTCAAGGCTTACTACGGCTACATGCAGGTGCCAATCCTGATCAAGGACCAGAAGGGGCGCTGGATACCGGTCAAACCGTTTCCCATGGCGGCCATGAACCAGAAGGAATCACCATTCAAACCCGGTCTTTACTGGCGTTATCCGTCTGATCTCCCCGACCTGCAGCGAACCGACGATGCCTGGGCCTACGTCGGCCTGTGCGGCGGGTTGCCGGAAAACAACAAGGCCCTGCTCTGGATTCAGATTGACAAAATGTCGCACAAACTCGGCAGGAGCCGCGGCTGCGATTCATGCCATGGCGACCCGCTTGGAGCCCAGCGGCGCCAGGTGACATGGGAGTACAGCGATCCAGGCGCAGCGCCGTTTACCGGCAGCCACACGGTTCTGGCCGACAGGAACGGGCTCTTCATCCGGGACATGCGGTCGGACAATATCCAGCCGGAAACCGGCTACGCTCTGTCGGCATTTGCTCCCTGGCTTTACCTGAAAGATAAATGGCAGGTCAAAGGTGACTTCTCGCTGCCTGTTATTTGTGACCGGAAGGGGTATGATGCCGTCAGGGCTAATGTATTGACTGCCCGGAAATCCGGCATCCTGCACAACTGAGGCGGGCAAGCCATGAGAAGGGTTTCTTTGTAGAATATTTTTCTGATTATTGATTTGTCGTGTAACTGTTAAAGCGGCATATTTTTGTAAAATAAGCAATTACCCGGTTCCATTCCAGGAGGATTCCCATGAAACGCATATTCTATTTAGTACCAGTTATATTACTTCTTTTTTTATCTCCCTGCCATGCGGGGTTTTTCGATGATCTTTCCAGTGAGGTCATGAAAAAACTGCAACCGCAGTCAGCTCTTGATGACAGCACGATCGTCAAAGGACTCAAGGAAGCGCTGGCAAGCGGTACTGAGCGTGCAGTAACCGCGGTTTCCAAGCCTGACGGCTATTTTGGCAATCAGCTTATCAAAATTATGCTTCCCAACAGAATCCAGCAGGCAGCTGATGTTCTGGGGGAAATAGGATATCAGCAACAGGTGGACGAGCTTGTGCTGAGCATGAACCGGGCTGCGGAGAAGGCCGCCCCCAAAGCCGCAGTTTTATTCGGTGATGCCATCAGAAAGATGACGGTGGAAGATGCCAGGGGAATCCTTAGCGGAGGTGATACGGCCGCAACCAGCTTCTTTGAAAAGAAGACCAGACCGCAGCTCTCTGAAGCCTTCAAACCGACGGTGGCAAAAACCATGGGCCAAGTGGGAACCGCACGGGCCTACAAAGAGTTGATCGGTAAGTACAAAACCGTGCCGCTATTGTCTATGGCAGGCGTTCCGTCACTGGACTTGGATACTTATGTAACCAACAAGGCCCTGGACGGCCTTTTTAAAATGGTCGGGGATGAGGAGAAGAAGATCAGGACAAATCCTGCGGCCCAGACCACTGATCTTCTGCGAAAGGTATTCGGGGGCAAGTGAAATCAGGAGGCTGCAGGTAGGGGAAAGTGGTACTCCTGAATGTAAGCTTAGTGTGCTGCATGGCAGTGGTTTATTCATTTTGTGATATGAATCACATTTATTTTGATTTTTTTCAGCTATAGATCAGACCCAAATCACATCCATAACTTTTAGCATGCGTAGACGATAATACTAAACCATTCGTGAGAATGGGACGGAAAGCCTACTGGGTCTCGCCGAGACAGCCGGGTCGCCGAAATATCATGATGATATTCGGCCCCGGTTTTTTTTATGCTGAGCATCCAAAGTGCATGAAGGTGGCACATGTTAACAAAAGGAGTACACATGAGAAGATTTGTTACAAATACATTCATGGTCTTTACCGTTTTAACCCTTACTATTGCTGTACTAACAGTGGCCGGCTGCGGTTCCGGGGGCGGGAGCAGCAGTGATAGTTCACCTGTATCGACAACTGCTGCAACCAGCACGCCTTTACCGGCAACTGCCGCAACCAGCGCGTCAGTGTCAAAGCAGCTGACCCTTGCCTGGGATCCGGTTGCCGGAGCCACTTCCTATAATCTTTACTGGTCGACCGTTCCGGGGGTCACACCTGCCAGCGGGACAAAAATCAGCGGCATCACCAGCACTTCCTATACACAAACCGGCCTGGCCGCCGGCACTACTTATTATTATGTCGTCACGGCAGTAGACAGTACAAGCGAAAGTGCTGCCTCGACTCCAGCCTCCGGGACTACGACATTGTGACGACGGTCAAGGCTTTTTTGGGGCTTTAATCAGCCCTGTTTTCCTTTGAATTATGCAGTGTGAAACAGCTTGAGGCTGAGAAACTGATGGCTGAAGCGAGAGCCCCCCGCCTGGGGGGCTTGTTTGTCTGCTGGAAGTTGTATTCGAATGTCCGGAACTAAACTGGAACCCAATGTGGTTGCTGGCCGTTAATTGAAAAAACCCTTCTCGACACATTTTTCGCGAACAGCAATGGTGGCATCGATAACGCTTTTTTGCTCCTGGGTCATACCTGCATAACCGAGCGTTTCTTTGGGTGTAACCAGTGTGTGTACATACTGTTCAAAGTTGACCTCACGCGGAAGGCCGTTGCCGACGCATGTGCAGAACTTTTCGCGTCCCACGGCTTTCATGCACTGCTCTGATTTCTCCTGGGTGGCTTTTTGCAAAAGTTTCTGCGTTTTGATCTCCTGGATTTGCTGTTCCAGGAGCCTGATCTTTTCCTGCAGATCTTCTTGTGCAAAAGCTGGTGAAGCTGCAAATGATACACAGAATAGAAAAATAAGAAGACGATGCGTCATGATGTACCTCCAGATAATAAGTTGCACTATTTGTATCAGGCAATGAAGATAAAATCGAGACCTTCTTTGGGGCCCATACAGGTGCAATGCAGGAAGCCCGCAGAATAATTCACAGGCTGAATAAATTGCTTGAGGCTGAGAGCCTGATGGTTTATTGTCACTAACCCCCGTTCGGGCTTGCCCGGACTGGGGTTTTATTTTGCCGATCGCTCTTTGTCATTGAGGTGTTGAGGCCTGAAGCACCGACCCCTGTTGCAACTGAGATTTTTTGAATTAATTGGAGGAGTTTGTAGATGCATAGTGTATTCGGTATCGACTTTGGTACCACTAATTCGGCGCTTTCGGTGTTTAGAAACGGTACGGTCGAGGTGGTCGCCGTTGACGGCAATGGCCGCGCTGGGGAACTGATGCGTTCGGTACTCTATTTTAGCGAGGAAAACGAGATCTATGCCGGCGATGAGGCCATTTATCAGTATGTCAGCGATGGGGCGGCGGGGCGTTTTATGCAGTCGATCAAGACCTTTCTGCCGAACACCAGTTTCGATAGCACCGAGATATTCGGCAAACGTTATACGATTGATGACCTGGTAGCAATAATACTCGGGAAGCTAAAGGAACGGGGAGAGGCGTATGTTGGGTACCCTGTAGATAGTGTGGTTTTGGGTCGGCCGGTGGTGTTTTCGACAGATTCTGCCAAGGACGCAGTGGCCGAGAAGCGCCTTGAGAGGGCCGCCCGCAAGTCAGGCTTCAAAAATATCTGGTTCCAGTACGAACCGGTGGCAGCGGCACTGGCCTTTGAAGATACATTGCAGGCCGGACAGGAGAGGACGGTTTTTATTGGTGATTTCGGAGGTGGTACCTCGGACTTCTCTGTCATTCGCGTCAAGGGGGGAGCTTTCGACCGATCCGACCGGCGCAGTGATGTACTCTCGCTGGGGGGGGTCTATGTTGCGGGAGACAAGTTCGATTCGCAGATCATGTGGGATAAAGTCGCGCACCATTTCGGGCGCCATGCCCGCTACAAGACCATGGGGAAGGATGAGTGGGTCAATATTCCCAAAAGCATCATCTATACCCTCTGCCAGTGGCATCGTATCCCGCTTTTGCGAGCGCGCAAGACCAGAGAACTTATCCGGGTTATTAAGGGCACGGTCGATGACCGCGAGGCCATCGAACATCTGGAAAACATTATCAGCGACAATTACGGTTTTTTCCTGTTTCAGGCTATTGAAAAGGCCAAGTGTGAACTGTCCGTCCGGGAGCAGGCGCGTATCAGCTTTTCGGAGCGTGGTCTGTGCATAAGCGAAGATCTTGGCAAGAGTGAATTCGAGACGCTCAATGCGGAAAATTTTCAGCATATTGCCGTCTGCATTGATGAGGTTGTAGCGCGGTCCGGGCTGCGGCCGGCGCAGATTGATACGGTCTTTCTGACCGGCGGCACCTCACGGATTCCCCATATTCGGACCATGTTTGCCGAACGCTTTGGTCGTGATAAGCTGGAAAACCGGGATGCCTTCACCAGCGTAGTCCATGGTCTGGGCTCCAGCGTGCCGCTGTTTGTCTAAGATGAGTGAGGATAGCTTTGCCTGGTTGATCTTCCAAGCGATACCCTTAACTCTGCCAGATTCATGAATGTTATGGCAGTGTTACTACTACCCGTCCCCTGATTTTACCCAGGAGTATTGCCTGAATCTTCTCCTCAATCCCCTCTAATGGCACTTCAGTTGCCATCCCTTCCAACTGCGTCGGTTTCCAATCCCCTGCCAGCCGTTCCCAAACCTTCAGGCGGGTGTTCGCGGGGCATTGGACAGAATCGATGCCGACCAAGCTTACCCCTCTCAGGATGAACGGGTAGATGTTCAACGGGAGGTCGGTAGAACCGACCAGGCCGCAGCAGGTAACGATGCCGCCATAGCGTGTCGCCTTGACGGCTGCCGCCAGCGTCTCACCGCCGACCACATCTACGACCCCTGCCCAGCGCTCTTTCAACATCGGACGTTCCACCCCTGCCGTCACCTGTTCGCGCGGGATGACCTCTGCCGCCCCCAGGTTTTGCAGAAACGCGGCGTCGGCAATTTTCCCGGTGGCGGCGACGACCCGGTAACCTGCCCGGCTCAGGATGGCGACGGCGATGCTGCCGACTCCTCCGGTTGCACCGGTTACAAGGATATCACCATCCTCGGGCTTAACCCCGAACTGTTCAAGTTTCAGCACTGAAAGGGCCGCCGTAAAACCTGCGGTGCCGAGCGCCATGCTTTCGCGTCGGTTCAGTCCTGCCGGAAGCCGTACCGCCCATTCTGACGGGATGCGGATGAACTGGCCAAAGCCGCCGTCGGTCTCCATCCCCAGATCGTAGCCGGTAACGATGACCTGATCGCCCGGAGCGAACCTGCCGCTGTCGCACGAGACCACCTCACCCGCGGCATCAATCCCGGGAGTGTGCGGGAATTGGCGGGTCACGCCGGGATGCCCTGTTGCCGAGAGGGCGTCCTTATAATTGAGAGAAGAGTAGCGGACCCGTATTGTCAGGTCTCCCGGCGGCAGATCATTGATGGAGCGCTCCCGGATTTCCCTCGTGAACTGCTTGTCTCCACTTTTCTCCACTACCAGAGCCTTGAAATGCGTAGCCGATGAATCCATGCAGAGCCTCCTTTCAGTCACTAAAACGTTTATTAAGTATGACAAGCAATATTGGACAACAATGCACTAAACTGACTCAGGCTGCATCTGTCCTGTTTTTATGGGCCGCCCAGTATTTCCCTGTTTCAGATCTTATCTGAATCTCTAGCATTGGCAAGAGTAAATATTATGAAGGGAAGAGGTCGGTGTACTATTCAAATAGTCGAATCGTTGACATGCCGTTTTTGCGGTAGTAAAACGCATAGGCGGCGTAGACAGCTGTTCTGAGAGTGAGGATCAGCATCTGCCGAAATAGGCGGTGAAAATATAGTACCGTGAAATAAGAAATGCAGTTAAATGAGGCATGAAAGGAATTGACATGAAAATTGCGATAATTGGCTCTGGTGCTCTCGGTCTGTACTATGGTGCCATGCTCCAGAGGGGCGGACAGGAAGTGCATTTTCTGTTGCGAAGAGATTATGACGCCATCATTAGTGGCGGCTTGAGAGTGCATTCCATCAATGGTGACTTTTATCTCCCGGCGATATCAGGACACAAAACCTCCGATACAATCGGGCCGGTAGAACTTGTCATAGTCGGACTGAAAACTTTTGCAAACGGCTTCATATACGATCTTATAAAGCCGTTGATAGGTGCAGATACAAAAATTCTGACGTTACAGAACGGACTTGGTAATGAGGAGATCCTCGCGGAGCTGTTCGGTGCAGAACGGATTCTGGGCGGAGTTGCTTTTCTCTGCTCAAACCGTGGTGAACCGGGGCATGTTCACCACCTTGGAGCTGGCAGAGTCATCATTGGTGAATATAGTAAGAACGATAATATGAGGCTGGAGCTGATTGCAGCCTGTTTTTCATCTGCCGGGGTTGAGTGCAAAACCACCGACGATCTTAAAAAGGCCCGGTGGGAAAAACTGGTCTGGAATATTCCGTTCAATGGTCTTTGTGCGCTCTTGCAGCAACCGGTCGATAAGCTTTTGGAGGCGCCAGGTTGCAGGAAGCTTGTTCGGGATCTGATGATTGAAGTAATCACGGCTGCCAATGCCCAAAATCTAAGTCAGGCCATATCTGAAGTGTATGCCGATGAAATGCTTGAATTTACTGACGGCATGGGTGAGTACAAGCCATCCATGCAAATCGACCGTGAGGAGGGGAGAAAGCTGGAGATACAGGCCATATTCCGGGTACCGCTTGAGTATGGCGGGCAGCATGATATCAGCATGCCGCGTATCGAGATGCTGGCAGTACTTCTTGAACAGGGTCAAGGTAGCGCTGCTCCACCGTGAAAAATTGCCGTTGTATGGAGTAATCGTAAACTAAAAGAGGGCGTACAGAATAATCTGCATGCCCTCTTTTCTTACGTTATGGTAGCGGAGGCCGGACTCGAACCGGCATGAGGTTGCCCTCGGCAGATTTTGAGTCTGCTGTGTCTACCATTTCACCACTCCGCCAGAGCTGTTACTTATAATTCAGGTGAGGTTGCACGTCAAGAATTATTAGCTAACAGTATTTGATGTGACAGGGATCTGCAAATATATATTGAAAAGGAATGCCAGGGCTCTCGGAACTGCTGCAACAACAGAATTCAGTTTATCCGCCAAGATATTTGGTTAGTTCGTCAGCAAGAGTGGTTGGATGCAGAAAACGGGCTGGTATCTTGTCCTCTCCGAGAAAATCCTTTGACCACGCCTGACGCTTTGTCCATGACATCAGTTTCTCCCAGCCGGCCCAGGTTGAAAAATCAACGCCGTGAATGCTTGTGATCTGTTCCAGGAAGGTTTGCTCATACCCCGCCATAGCTCCTCCAATGGATGAATTATTAGCCGATTGAAACTATAATCAAAACTAACATGTTGATGAAAAAATACAATGAAAATCTCTTGCGTTACCGTCAATTCCGGTACTGGCCGGAACGGTCAAAGTTTATCCGCGTTGGTACTCTGATAAAAACTTTGCCTTATATTCCAGGAAGCTTCCCTCGCCGATTGCGAAACGAATCTCTGCCATCATTGCCAGATAAAAATGGACGTTGTGAATAGCTGACAGAACTGCCGAAAGCACTTCATTGGATACAAAGAGATGGTGCAAATAGGCTCTGCTGAAATTCTGGCAGGTATAACAGCTGCAGCTCGGGTCTATGGGGAAAAAGTCCCGCTTGTAGTTTTTGTTGGTCAGGCGGATTCTTCCACGACGGGTAAAAAGAGTTGCACTTCTGGCATAGCGGGTCGGAATGACGCAGTCAAACATGTCGATGCCGCGCTCGACACTTTCTAGGATATCCTCGGGAAGGCCGACACCCATCAGATAGCGTGGTTTGTCTTCTGGGAGGTGCGGTGTGGTAAACCCGACAATCCTTTTCAGGAGTTCCAGCCCTTCACCGACACTGACCCCTCCGATGGCGTAACCAGGCAGGTCGAGTTTGCGCATTTCCTTCGCACACATTTCACGCAGATCTTCGTAAACGCTCCCCTGAACGATCCCGAACAGAGCCTGACCGTTGTCAGTCATGGCATTCTGGCATTCCTTCAGCCACCGTATCGTCTTCTTCGTTGATTTTTCGGCATAGGATCGGTCGCAGGGATAGGGGATGCATTCATCAAAGGCCATTATAATGTCGGCACCCAGATCTTGTTGGATACGGGTTGCAGTAGCTGGATCGAGGTATATTTCCGCCCCGGAAATCTCATGTTTGAAAAAAACGCCTTCCTCGGTAATGCGCTTGTTGGGTAAGGAAAAAACCTGGAATCCCCCTGAGTCGGTAAGGATCGGCTTGTCCCACGCCATGAACTTGTGCAGTCCTCCCGCCTTTTTTACCAGCCCCTCTCCCGGCTGCAGATGCAGGTGATATGTGTTGGAAAGGATAATCTGGGAGCCGGTCTCTTTTATTTGGGCCGGAGTGAGCGGCTTCATGGCGCCATGCGTTGCCACCGGCATAAAAATAGGGGTTTGAATGTCGCCGCGCGCAGTACTGACAACTCCAAGGCGTGCTGAACAACGGGGATCTTTTTTTAGAAGCTTGAATTCCATAAAATCTCCAAAACTCAGCGTAAGACAACCAGACTGAGTTTATTATATTATGTCTTACTACCAGAATGGACATCAAAATGCAATTTGTCAGTGCCGGATAGCGGTCTGAGCCGTTTTTAAATACAATCCGTATACACAAAAATGTTGCATTTTCCTAAAACGATGTTTAGTATCACGGCGGTTGAATCAGATAGATAGTGTATGAGTGCGCCGCCTGCTTTGATCGGCGCATGGACATAATATATTTCAAGGAGGTTTACGAATGAAAGTTGTCTCCAGATTCTGTTGGCGCGGTCCTCCGGTTCACGATCCAAAAGTCCTTGCTGCATCATGAAGTTCACTTTGTGAAGAATTAATACTATTTAAAAAGGAAGGAATGCTATGCAATTCACCTCGTCATCCATCGGCAGAAAGATTCTGATGGCGATATCAGGCCAGGCTATGGTTCTGTTCGCTGTCGTACATCTGCTCGGTAACAGCTCCATCTTCGGGTGGCTCAATGGTGGTATCAACGCCTACGCTGAACACCTCCACAGCCTGCCACTGCCTATAA